>CAYLUE010000005.1:0-48058 GCA_964386795.1 uncultured bacterium | reverse complement strand
TAGCGGTCATCCACAAAAACACCATAAATTGTATCTATGAACGTCTTAGCTTTTTTGGATATTGCTCCCATATCTAATACAGCCTTATAAACCGAATGGCCATTCAAATTGTATGGCTCCCAAGTAGCTTTTACATTTATAGTCCCATCGATCAGTGTTTTATCATTTTCGCCTAAAACTCGTATCTTAGATTTATTAGTATAGGGAGAATGGTTAATGTAATCAGCGAAAGCAAGATCAGAGTAGCGCCCTTCTTTCATTAGAATTGTTTGTCCCCCTTGTGCAGCCTCAAGAGCACTCAAAAGATCGGGGTAAGGACAACTAGCTGATCCATCTGGCTTAGAGCAAGAATCTGAAGAATATTCTTGCATAATTTCTGCATGATCTATCGTAGCATGAAACCCATTAGGGGATCGATCTATAACTTTAAAATTATCATCTGTATCCATCGTGTAATAAGCAACAAGACCTGTTGCACCTGCATCACTTAAAGTTTCCATATTTGCTTTAATCTCTGCTTCTGTCCTAGCAACGCTCCAGACCCTCACCTCATCCAATTTTCCATTGAAACGAGCACCTATAAAACCGATTGGAGTAGCGTCAGGAACTTTTCCCGACCACTTGGTTGGGTTGTTAGTGCTATCTACTTGAACACCGTCAACGTACAGCCTTCCTTTGTCACCATCGTAGGTAAATGCAACATGATGCCACGTGTTAGGTTTTCTAACATTTGTTGCCAATCTCATTCTGTCATTACCATTAGTGCTAAAACCATAATTTATTTCACTTTTATTTAAAAATGTGATGTTTGGCGATGTTTGTGAATAGTTTCCTTTCCAATTTTCACTACCAATGACTTTTTGGTGTTGCCCAAAGCTGATATCAGCGGTGAAAGTCATGGCTTCCAGCGTAAAAGTAGATCCTACAACGGGAAAATTTTCGGGTAAAGAAATACGGTCTTTATTTTCATATTTGTAATTATCAAAACCCCCATGTTTAGTATATCTATCAAATTTCGCGTATTGATTGGTGACATTATAATCTTTGCTATTATCTACGATAATATTTTGGGAAAAGATTGTACTTAGAATAAAATTGAATAAAATAAAATTGTATATGGATTTCATATGATGATTTCAATAACAGAATTAAACTATTATTGCCTTTGAATTAATATTTATATCTTTTTTGGGCTTTGATTAAATAAAGGTCTGCTTTTTCAGTTTTACCATCTTGAGCTAATGAAACAATTCTTAGCGCTTCCAGTAAGGGAATTTGCATATTATCATAATTAGAATAAAATGCATCCAATGCTTTGGCGATAACGCTTACATCGTAGCCTGCTTTTTTTGAGCGATGCTCATTAATTATTTCATAAAATCTTTCAACAAAGTAAGGCTCGACCCAGCTCGGGTTTTGATTATACTGTTTATTGATCTCTTGTTTATGATGATATTTGAGCTTAGCTCCAGTTGCATAAACACCATTAATAAAGGCAACTTTCTCTTTCATTTCTAATGATTCCCAATAGGAAGCTGGAGACTTTTTTTGTCCAAGAATCAATGCGAAACAAAATGATAATAAAATTATCTTTTTAATCATTACTTAGCTCATCAAATTTATTTATGATAGGCACCCTTCGTCCCATACCAAAAGCCTTTGAGGTAACGCGTAGTCCGGGAGCAGCTTGTCTTCTTTTATATTCATTCATTCTAATTCTTTTTGAAATATTTTGTACCAAATCAGAATCGGTTCCATTGTCAATCAATTCAGAAGGTGATTTTTCGTTATCTATCAACGCAGAAACTAAAGGACTTACTATATCATAATCAAATGGATCTACTTGATCGGGTCTAAGTTCTGCTGATGGTGCTTTATTGATAGAATTTTCAGGAATAACAGCTTCTTTTGATGTTTCATTTATCCATCTTGATAGTTTATAAACATCTTCTTTGGATAGATCCGATATAACCGATAGTCCACCATTCATATCGCCATATAAAGTACAATATCCCATAGCTAGTTCCGTTTTATTTCCTGTTGATAGCACTAGCCAGTTATATTTGTTTGACAGAGCCATAAGTATGCTTCCCCGTATCCTCGATTGGATGTTCTCTTCGGCAATTCCAATATTATCTTTATCCAAATCTGGCGCCAGTAATGCTTCAAACGATTCAACAATAGTGTGGATAGGAATCTCGCGATAATCAATACCAATATTATTAGCAAGCATTTCAGCATCGCTGATGCTATGATCACTAGAAAATTTTGATGGCATTGAAATTCCATGCACATTTTCCCTACCAAGAGCCTCTACCGCAACGCATGCGGTCAAGCAAGAGTCTATACCTCCACTTAAGCCTATAACCGCCTGACTGTGTCCAGTTTTAGAAAAATAATCTTTTACTCCAAGAGATAGCGCCCTATAAAGCGATTCTTCTCGTTGCATAGCGTTCAATTCGATTTTACTGCTTTCTTCAAAATCTACAATCAACAGATCTTCAGAAAATGCCTTACCTTTTGCAATTAGGTTTGCATCGTGATCGTATACCAAAGATTGCCCATCGAAGATCAGCTCATCTTGCGAGCCCACTAGATTGCAATAGATGAATGGAAGTCCGGTTTTTTGTACTTTTTCTTGAATCAAATTGGAGCGCTCAATTAATCTATCATCGCCAAATGGAGATGCTGAAATATTAATGATCATATCGGCATTAGCATCTTTAATCGACTCGGCAAGATCTATCGAATAATTTTGATCCCAAAGGTCTTCGCAAATTTGCAAACCTACTCTTTTTAACTCACCTGAAATCATCAATTCAAAAGTGCTAGTTTTATCACCACTTTTAAAATACCTATCCTCATCAAAAACATCGTAAGTCGGAAGAAGTATTTTTTTATAATGCCCTAATATTTTGCCATTTTCACAGATAAAAGAGCAATTAAATAAATCATTATTTTCAACTAATGTGCTTCCTAGAATCATTGGAACTGAGGTATGGCTTGCTATTTCATCAAGCGCGGCTGCAGTGCGAGTTAAAAAACTGCCTCTAAGCAAAAGGTCTTGTGGAGGGTATCCTGTTAAAACTAATTCAGGAAAAACTACTAATTCAGCACCTCGGGAAATTGATTTATCATAATAATCTAATATTAGTTGTTTATTTTTATTGATAGCACCAACAGTAGGGTTTATCTGACAAATGCCAATTTTCATTAGTATTTAAGGCTCTATTCTATAAATCGTTCTTGGGTAAGGAATCGTTTCTCTAACATGCTTGGTGCCGCAGATCCAGCCTACCGTTCTCTCAATTCCTAATCCATAACCAGAATGCGGTACAGACCCATATTTACGAAGGTCTAAATACCACTGAAACGGCTCAACGGGTAATTTATGCTCTTTGATTCTTGATAGCAGCGTATCATGATCATCTTCTCGTTGGCCTCCACCAACAATCTCCCCAAAGCCTTCAGGGGCAATCATATCAACTCCAAGCGCTAGCTTATCATTTTCAGGATCTCGCTTCATATAAAATGCCTTGATCTCAGATGGCCAGCGATGAATCATTACAGGGCGATCAAATTCTTCAGAAATCACGGTTTCATCCACCCCACCAAAATCACTACCATACTTGAAGTCAACGCCTTGTTTTTTTAATATGTCTACAGCTTCATCGTAAGTAATGCGAGGAAATGGGGGAATTGTTTTTTCTAATTTGCTAATATCTCGCTCCAGAATTTTTAATTCTTCCTGGCAATGCTCAAGGCACCACTGCACAACGTAACTGACATGCTTTTCTGCCCAATCCATATTCTCATTTAAATCACAATACGCCATTTCAGGTTCTACCATCCAGAATTCTGTTAAATGCCTTCTGGTTTTTGATTTTTCAGCGCGAAATGTTGGCCCAAAAACATAGATTTTTCCAAACGCCATTGCGCTCGCCTCTCCATAAAGCTGTCCACTTTGAGTAAGATAAGCGGAACGGTCAAAATAGTCTAATTCGAAAAGAGTGCTGGTCCCCTCAACCGAGTTTGCTGTTAGGATTGGCGAATCCATTAAAACAAAACCATTATTATCAAAAAAATCGCGCGTAGCTTTAATAGCTTGGTGTCTTATTTTTAATATAGCATTTTGATTTTTTGATCGCAGCCAAAGGTGTCTGTTGCTCATTAAAAAATCAGCTCCATGTTCTTTATGGGATATAGGATATTCATCAGCAATTTGATGTATCGTTATGTTTGTTACGCCTAACTCGTATCCTCCTACAGAGCGCGGTTCGGACCTAACAATTCCATCTATAGTCACAGAGGACTCTTGAGTTAAGGTATTCTCTAATTCAAATGTTGTTTTATCGGTCTCTTTATCAACCACAACACACTGCACTAATCCTGTACCATCTCTTAAGATTAAAAACCAGATCTTGCCAATTGATCGTATATTGTACACCCAGCCATCCAATGATACTTCTTTACCGTCATATTTTTTTAATTCAGAAATTGTTGTTTTCATTTATCATCTACTTTGATTAATTATTGATTACCATGATGTCATGATTTCATTCAAAACATCTTCTGCTATTTTATTTACCGCTACCGTAGTAGCAAATTCTCTGGGGTCACCAAATTCATCATTATCTTCTGAATCAATCAGCCCATCGCCATCATTGTCTATGCCGTCTGAGCTAATATCACCAGATAAACCATAGGCTCCCCATCCAGAAAAACTTTTCTGGAGAAGTATTTTTTCATTAACAATATCGTACCATTCAATTTTCATATGTATCGTAAATCGATATTCAGTTACCGCCTCTTGCTTCGTAAAAGTATATGGCGCATCGGTTACTCTAGTGATTGTACCATTCAATATCGATGATGCATTTTCCTCATCAGTAACACGAAGGATATTTTCCTCATTAAATTTTGCTAATAAATTTTCAGTTACTGATTCACTCATACCAAATTCAGCAGTTTGATTTTCTACAATGGGTATTGCTACTGAATTTATGTGCGGTGGAATGCTTCCTGCTAAAGAATAATACATACAAGAGCTAAGAAAACAGCCCTGAAATAAATAGAAAATATACCGCATCAGCTTTTAATCTTCCTCTCTAGTCCGTATTGATTAATTTTTCTATATAGCGTACGCTCGCTCATGCCTAATGACTTGGCAGATGCCCTTCTATTATTACTAAAGAATTTAAGCGTTCTAATAATAGCTTCTTTTTCAAGATCTTCTATCGTCATGTCGCCAATTGAGCTATTTTTTATAAAAAATTCTGAATCTTCATCTATATGGAGATTAGATACCATCGGATCATTCTCTGCTTCAATTAGGGGAGGATTGATACTGCCAAGCGCAGATTGCGATGGGGTTGCAAGCTGTTTTAGAAATTCTACATCTTGCCGAAGCAGAAAAAGCTGTCTAAGAATTAGCTCCCTTTCTGCTGAATCAGTGGGTTGATTGGTCAGCACAGGTAAGGCATCGTTTTTTGAAGCATCGTTTTGCTTATTACCAAGCTGTATTGCAACCATTTCGCTCGTTATTCGCTCGCCTTTTTCAAGAACAATGATGCTCTCTACAAAGTTTTTTAATTCCCTGATATTTCCTTTCCATAAATGATTTTTCATGGATCGAATTGCCTCAGGAACGAAGCCGCGATATACCATATCATTATTTCGAGTAAACTCAAGCGCAAATCGCTCAACTAAAAGTGAGATATCTTCAACGCGTTCGTTTAGCGATGGCAGCTTAATTGAAACGGTGTTAAGCCTATAAAATAAATCCTGACGAAATTTTCCTTTGGAAACCAGTTCGGATAGATCTTTATTTGTGGCTGCAATAATTCTTACATCAGTCTTTTTTATCTTAGATTCACCAACCGGCATAAACTCACCGCTCTCAATTACCCGTAATAACTTCACTTGAGTTTCTAGCGGGGTCTCACCAATTTCATCAAGGAAGATGGTTCCTTTGTTCGCCGTTTCAAAATATCCTTTTCTATCACCCTTGGCATCAGTATAGGCGCCTTTTTTATGCCCAAATAACTCACTTTCAATTATCCCTTCGGGGATCGCACCACAATTTACAGTTACCATTGATTCATGACTGCGTTTACTATTTTGATGAATTGCTTTAGCAAAAATTTCTTTACCTGTACCTGATTCTCCTGTTATCAGTACTGATATATCTACAGGGGCAACCTGAGCAACCATTTCAAGCACCTGCCTGATGGAATCAGAACGACCTACTATCCCTGATTTTTTTTGGATTTTTTCAATATTCATAAGCTCTCTTAATTAAATATTTTTGATAGCTCTTCTTCGAGCTTATCGATTTCATCTCTTAGCCTAGCAGCCCTTTCAAATTCAAGATTCTCAGCTGATTCTATCATTTCTTGTCGCATCATTTCTACTGCTAGTTTCTTATCCATACTACTAAAATCATCACCTTTCTTATTTGTAAGTTTTATCTCATCCAGCTGTCCCCTTGAGTCAGCAACAGATGTAGTGCCTAATATTTCTTCGGTAGATTTCTGAACAGTTGCGGGTTTGATTTTATTTTTTTTATTATACGCTTCTTGAATTTTTCTTCTCCGAGATGATTCTTTAATTAAATAATCCATAGCATCTGAAATCCGATCAGCATATAAAATTACATGTCCTTTAACATGGCGGGCAGCGCGACCGGCCACTTGCATTAATGAGCTTTTTGATCTTAGAAAACCTTCTTTATCTGCATCGATAACTGCGACAAGTGAAACCTCAGGTAAATCAAGACCTTCACGCAACAAATTAATACCAACCAGTACATCGAATTCACCCAATCTTAGATCGCGCAATATTTGAACGCGCTCCAATGTATTTATTTCGCTGTGCAGATATCTTACCCGAAGATTTACACCTCTTAAGTATTCAGATAGATCTTCAGCCATGCGCTTAGTCAGCGTTGTAATAAGCGTTCTTTCGTTTCTACTTGATCGCTTATTAATCTCCCCAATTAAATCATCGATCTGTCCATGGCTTTTTCTAACCTCTACGGTAGGATCAAGCAAACCCGTAGGGCGAATAAGCTGCTCTACCACAACCCCTTTTGATATGTCAAGTTCTCGATGCGATGGTGTAGCCGTGACGTAGACAACTTGATTTTGGTTCTCATGAAATTCATCAATTTTCATGGGACGATTATCTAAAGCGCTTGGCAATCGAAATCCGTGCTCAACTAACACTTCTTTTCTAGATCTGTCTCCATTGTACATGGCCTGAATCTGGGGTAGAGTAACATGCGATTCATCTATAATTGTGATAAAATCCTTGGGGAAAAAATCAATCAAAGTATAAGGCCTTTCGCCAGGCTTTCTGCCTGAAAAATATCTAGAATAATTCTCAATGCCTGAGCAATACCCAACCTCCATCATCATTTCAAGGTCAAAGTTTGTTCGCTGCTCTAAGCGTTGCGCCTCTAGTAATTTATCCATAGAACGAAGCTCTTCAAGTCTATGAATTAATTCAAGTCTAATTTCAGTTGTTATCTTATTAATAGCTTCTTGATCGGTTACAAAATGTTTACCTGGATAGATAAACTCTGAATCCATTTCTTTTAATATTTCACCAGTCAATGGGTCAAACCGCATTATTTGATCGATTGTGGAGCCAAATAGCTCTATACGCAATCCTACATCTTCATAAGCTAAACGAACTTCAATAACATCACCTCTGACTCTGAAGGAACTGCGATCAAAGGATGTATCGTTTCGAGCATAATGAATATTTACCAATTGCTTTAAAAAAGTTTTTCGATGAAGCTTTTCTCCTCGCTTGAGATGAATAACCTTATTTCTATAATCATCAGGGGATCCAATCCCGTAAATGCAAGATACTGAACTAACGACCACTACATCTTTTCTACTCATTAATGAGCTGGTTGCTTTTAAACGCAAAATATCAATTTCTTCATTGACCGACATATCTTTCTCAATGAATGTATCTGTCACTGGCAGATAGGCTTCCGGCTGGTAGTAGTCATAATAGCTAATAAAATATTCGACGGCATTATTTGGAAATAATTGCTTAAACTCACCGTAGAGTTGAGCAGCTAGTGTTTTATTGTGAGAAATAATTAATGCAGGACGCTGAAGTTCTTGGATAACATTGGCCATTGTGAAAGTTTTACCTGAGCCAGTAATCCCCAACAATACTTGATGCTTTACATCTTGCTCTAAACTGGATACTAGCTCATTGATTGCGGCGGGCTGATCCCCTTTAGGCGTGAAATCTGAATTGAGATTAAACTCTGACATATCGGCAAATTTAACTCAATTAATAAATACGAAACAATGGCAGAGATTGAAAAATATATACAAAAAATAAATTGGGGTAAACTATGGAAGATATAATCATTAAAAGATTCGAAAATCCTGATAAAATAATCAATTTTAGTAATGGAAAATTTGAAATAGTACACATGGAAAAGCTTACGATTGGAAAAGCAACCTATGCACCAGGCTGGAAGTGGTCCGTAGATGCTAATCCGTTAGTTGGAACTACATTCTGCGATATTGAACATTTAGGAATGGTGGTCTCGGGTTCTGCTACAGTTGCCTTTAACGATGAAACAATCTCAACTCTAAAACCCGGTGATGTTTTCTACGTATCGCCCAAACCTCATGATAGCTGGGTCATCGGAGATGAACCTTATGTATCGTTGCATTTTTTAGGAGCTGATAAATATATTCAATGAAAGGAAATAAAATGAGAATAATTATTGTATTTATGCTAATTAGCCTAACGGCATGTAACCAAACCAATCACCGTGAAGAAATAAATAATACACTTGACTCATTGCACTATTTTGCTTCAATGGCTGATCAAGAAAATTATATTAATCTATTTTCTAGTAATGCGGTTTTTTTTGGAACTGATATTGATGAAAGATGGACAATAGAAGAATTTAATACTTATGTAAAATCACGATTTGAAACAGGTACAGGTTGGACGTATAAAAAAAATAGTCGAAATATCTATATTGCAAAAGACCTTAAAACCGCGTGGTTTGATGAATTGGTTGAAAATAAATCTTATGGTGAATTTAGAGGGACGGGTGTATTGGTGATTGAACAAAATAAATGGAAAATATCCCAATATAATCTATTATTACCTATACCAAATGATTATTTACAAAAATATGCTAATGAAATAAAAAAATATTATTCAAGCAATTAAAAAAAACTATTTAATCATCGTTCCAATCAATTCAAATTCATTAGCAGATTCAATTTTGATATCATAAAACTGACCAATCTCTAAAGGCTCATTAATATTTACAATATTATCAACTTCAGGTGAATCGTACTCTGTTCTACCAACAGATGATATCTCTCCAACATCATCAACCAGAACTTTTAACGTCTTTCCAATCATTTCTTGATTGTTTTCATTACTAATCTCAGCTTGAATATCCATAATTTTATCTTTTCGATCATTTTTAACTTCTTGCGGAATATCATCTTTTAGAGTTTCAGCTAAAGTCCCTTCCTCTTCAGAATAGGTAAACACCCCTAATCTGTCAAAGCGAACCTCTTTAATAAAAGAGCATAAATTATCGAAATCACTATTAGATTCCCCGGGGTATCCCACAATAAGAGTAGTTCTTATTTTTATATTGGGGACTGCATCTCTTAAGAGCTGAATTCTTTTTTTTATTCCTTCAGAGTTTAATCCTCTACGCATTGATTTTAAGATGGGGTCAGATGCATGCTGTATGGGCATATCTAAATACTTACAAACATTGCTTGCATCAGCAATTGATTGAATGATTTTTCTTGAAAGATGCGCAGGGTGCGCGTAGTGAATTCTTATCCATTCAAAATCTAACGTATCTAATTCTGCAACTAAATCACCTAGGTACTGTTTTGGTTTTAAATCCCATCCATAACTAGTTGTATCCTGGGCTATAACTAGTAATTCTTTTACACCTTTATCTGAGAGTTTTTCAGCTTCCCACATGATAGAATCAATACTACGGCTTTTTTGCAACCCTCGCATTATTGGAATGCTACAAAATGAACACCCATTATCACACCCTTCTGCAATTTTGATATATGCATAATGCTGGGGGGTCAAAATTGACCTCAAGAAAATTGGATCATCTTTAGAGAATTCTTTACCCGTCAAATATTGCATAATCTTAATATGGTCATTACTTCCAAAAAAGTAATCCACCTCTGGTATTTCAGCCGATAGTTCTTTAGGGTATCTCTCAGAAAGGCACCCCATCACAACAAGCCTGCTTAGCTTACCGTTCTGTTTAAGTTCGGTGGCCTGTAGAATGGTATCGATAGATTCTTGTCTTGCCATATCGATAAATCCACATGTATTGATGACCATTGTGCTTGCGTCTTCTGGATTATCGGTAATTTCAAAATCTGTATTTTTTAAGGCACCGATTAATTTTTCAGAATCGACTAAGGCTTTTGCGCACCCTAGACTAACAAAATTTAGTTTTTGTTTTGACATTATTTTTTAAAAAGTATATAAAAATCTTTTATATATACAACCCAGCTCATGGTCATTAGAATTGTAGCTAAATAAATAATAAAATCGTTTAGCCATGGAAAGGCTTCCCATGGCCAGATATGAAATAAAAGTGCAAGAGCTGTTATTCCGGTAGCCCACTTTCCCCACCAATTTGCACTTAAGAAGAACTGGTTTCGATTAAAAGCATAAATAGCAAATACCGCAATGATTAAATATCTAAATATATAAAAGAGGAAAAACCATGCGGGGAATTGCCCAGATAAAACTAAATAAAATGTAACAGACAGAAGACAAATAAAATCAGCTATAGGATCCACCCATTGACCAAAATAGGTAACCTCATCTGCCTTTCTGGCCACCCATCCATCTAAGGCATCAGATAAAATAGCAATCAAAATAAGAAAAAGAGTAATTGACCCAAGAGAAGGGTCTCTTAAAGTATATACAATTGGCACAGCTAGCACAGCTCTAAGCAAACTAATAAAATTGGCCAAAGTTACAATTTTAGTTGGATCAGAAATCTTTAATCTATTTTGCATTTGTTATGATTTTTTGGTTTTGAAATATATTTTTTTTATCAAAATTAATAATTTGATCACAGTGCGCATTTACAAAATCAATATCATGCGAAATCAAAATTACGTGCTTATTTACTAAAATACTTTTAAGTAATTGGCTTAGCTTTCTTTTTTGTTGATATCCAAGGCCAAAAGTAGGTTCGTCCAGAATAATTAATTCGTAATTACTCTGGGATAATATAATAATTAATACCATACGAACAATGGACCATGAAAGATCCTTGGCATACCTATCCTTTATCGTATTCCAATTAATTTGATAGGAGCTAAGTTTTTTAATAAAGCTATTTAATAATAATGGGTCAAATTTATTGTTATTAATGAGCTTCATTAGTAAATCATTTAATGTATCTGAACCAAGTATTCTCTCTGGAAATTGATTCAATACGCCAATTGATGGCGTGTTGTTTGAAATATTCAACTTTATTGAGCCAGATGAAGGCTTAATTGAATTGGTAATTAATTGCGATAGGGTTGTTTTTCCTGAACCATTTTCGCCAATAATTCCTAATGAGCGGGCATTAGCTAGACTTAGGTTTAAATTATTAATAATTCTTTTATTTGAATCCTGAAAGCCAAATGTAAGCTCCTTGGCTTCGATTGAAAGAAATCCATGTTTATGATTGTGTTTATAGGTTGAAGTAAATTGATCATCTTTGTATACTTGCAAACCTGAAAGCGATAATACCCATTTTGTTTTTCCAAAAGCTAAATCATTGTAATCAGAAGTAAACCATAAGATTGTTTTATCTTGGCAATAATTTGTTTTTATCCAATTGATCCATTTGTTTTTTGTATTTGGGTTAAGGTAAGACAATCCATCATCTATGAGCATTACGTTATGATCAGATGTAAAAGCAGTAACAATATTTAGCGCTTCCATTTCACCCCCACTCAACGTAGTGGGGTGGCGCAACCAATTGTCAACAAACGGTAATAAAGCTTTAATTTTTTCTAAGTCTTCAGTTAAGTCAATATTATCTATTGATATTGACTCCAAGCCAAATGATAGCTCTGATTGAAGATTTTGGCATATGATTTGATTTTCAGGATTTTGAAAGATTAATTGAATTTTTCCAGAATTTTTTATATTTCTTAAAGAAAAATTGTTAAAGGTTGATCTCGGCTTATTTAATAAAGAATAAATTATTTCAGACTTTCCTGATCCACTTTCACCATAAATAATATTTATCCCTTTTGGTAAATCAACATGGATTTTATCTTCAAATTTTTCATATAATATATCAAATGAAAAGTTATCAGTCATGGATAAGGCTCCTAACGATTCGCGTTGATGAGCCAAGATTGTCATGCACGACATTGGTAGAAGAATAGCTAGAGTTCATAAATTTGGATTGATCATTTAAAAGACTTTTTATCTGGATAAATAATTCTGATCCTGATTCAATAGAAAAACCGCCACCCTTCACGATCAACTCCTCTGCTTCGTGGAAATTACTATAGTTTGGGCCAAAAAATACGGGAAGTCGTGCAATTGCGGGCTCCATTACATTATGCACTCCTGATGAAAATCCTCCTCCAATATAGGCGATTTGTGCATGCCAATATAGCTGGGAAAGCTTACCAATAGAGTCAACAATAATGATTCGTGCATTTATTTTTTCAATATTTTTTTCGCCTAATCGTTCAGTGCTGAAATTATTTAAAATAAAATAATTTTCAATTTGGGCAATATTCTTTTCAGATGGCGTATGAGGTACCCAAATCAATGAAAGATCATCTATCTCTTTCAAAATGCTAATTATTGATTGCTTTAACTTTTTTTCATCATCTAAATGCATACTGCCCATCACTAGTCTTTTGGGCCTCTGTAAAACAGATAGTGTTCTTTCTTTAGTGAATTGGTCAGATTTATTTTTTACTTGATCATATCGAGGATTCCCCAGGGTGCGAATGATCGGTTTGCTATTATTACCAATAATCCTATTTAATTGCTCATTGTCACTATCGGAAATTGTATATATAGCACTGAATGAGTTATAAATATTTTGATAAAATAATCTAATTACTGGAAAGAGCTTAGAACTTCTATTGGAAAAACGCGCTGCAAAAAGAACCGTATGAATATTCATTTTTTTTGCTACCCATATAAGATTGGGCCATACATCATACCCAGCTAAAATAAGCTTCTTTGGTTTTATTAGGTTAAGATATTTTTTTATAGTCCACTTAAAATCAAATGGTAAATATATTTTACAATCGACTTGATCATCGTCAACATAGTCGTATCCAGAAGGTGAGAAGAAGCTCAAAATAAAGACTGCCCTGGGCTCAACTTCTTTAAGACCAGCAAGTACGGGTTTGATTTGTTCATATTCACCTAGAGAAGCTGCATGAAACCAATAAAGATCATTGCTATCTATTTGGTTAATAAAATTTTTTATTATTTTTTTTGATTCTATTCGCCCTTTAATACCTCTAAAAATCTTCCGATTAAAAATGCTAATTATTAAAGTTATAATAAAAAAAATAGGAAATAATAGAAAGTTATATAATGCCTTCCAAAACATGGTTATGCCAATATCTTTTCAACATTTTCCAATACATCTTTAGAGGTTATATTTTCCATGCAATATTGTTTACCCCTATAGCATGGAAAACTGCCGTTTTGAGAGCATGGTCTACACCAAAGATTTTTATCTTCTATGTTTAATGTATTTTTTGAAAAAACGCCAGCACCGGTTTCCATTGAAGTAGGTCCTAATATTGCAATTGTATTAACCCCCAAAGCTTCAGATGCATAAATAAAACCTGTATCGCTACCTACACACAGTTTTGATTGGCTAATTATGGCCATAGATTGTCTTAAATCAGTTTTTCCATATAAATTAATTGATTTTATTGTCAACCCTTGGTTTATCTCATTGCAAACATTGTCCTTATTAGAACCCAATAAAACTGGTGTTAAGCCATACTTTGTTGCGCACTGGTAAATAAATGAAATATATTTATCTACGCCCCACTGTTTTTGATGCCAAGCGGCTCCAGGGATAACAACAAAATAATTATTATTATCTAATCCATTATTATTTAATAATATTTTTGATGTTGTTTTTTCTTCTTCAGAAATTGACAAACTTATCTTTGAAATTTTATATTTGTCTGGTAAAAGTTTTTCTATAGGTTTATGAAGCCAGGTTTTCTGATTAAAGTTTGATGGAAATTTATTATGATGATTAAGAAAAAGTGAAAATCGCTTAGCTCTTGGCTTGATAACATTTAATGATTGAATTTGATTTGTTATTGCTCGAATGAATTTTGATCGCGTACTATTATGTAAGTCTAATATTAAATCAAAATTCCTTTGATTAATTATTGCCTTGATAGATTTGATAGATTTGAAGCTATTATTTGAATCTAAAGAATGCAGTTTATCAATACTTGAATGGTCAAATAGCAAGGGTGCATATTTAGATAGCGTCATATAATCAATAGAAATATCTGGATAATATTTTCGTAAAGTATTTAAAACAGAGGTAGTTTGAATTATATCGCCAATTGAGCTAAATCGAAGGACTAATAGGTTCGTCCATGAACTTTTCATTTGGCGTCTAGCCTTTACGCTGTGCGTTAAAACTAATTAGATCAACCATAGATTTTTTATATGGTGAGTCCGGGTAGGGTGATAAGGCATCGATTGCTTGATTGTTAAATTCTGATATTTTTTCCTTAGCATAGTTAAATCCACCAACCCTATCAATTATTTCTTTTAAATCATTGAGATTAGTACGGCTTTTTTTCTTTAGAGCTAGTATCTTTTTAACCTGCCTATGCTCAGTTTTTGATATTTTTTTATATGCATAGATCAATGGAAGCGTAATAATATTTCTTTTTACATCTGCACCAATTTTTTTACCAGTAGATTTTTCATTACCTAAAATATCAAATAAATCATCCTTTACTTGAAATGCCATCCCTAATTTTGTTCCATAATTTATCATTGCGAGCCTATCTTTATCTTTACCTGTTGATGTAATAGCGCCAAGCTCACAGCAGGTAGAAATAAGTGATGCTGTTTTTTGATAAATCATATCATAATAAACCTCCTCCGTCATTGATCGAGTAAGGGATTTTTCAATTTGAAGTATTTCTCCTGCAGCTAATTTTTCAGCTGTATCTGCAATTAATTGCAATGCGGCAAAATCTTTTAACCCAACCATATTAATTAGGGTTTTACTTAGGATAAAATCACCCATTAATACTGCAATTTTATTTTTCCAAACTTGATTAATAGATGGAAACCCTCTGCGTTTATCAGCTTCATCTACAACATCATCATGAATAAGAGTAGCAAGATGTAAGAGCTCTATCATTGCGGCTGCACGATAACTGTTAAGAGTTGGTTGACCGCAAACTCTTGAAGAAAGAATTGTTAGAATTGGACGTATATGTTTTCCTTTATGGTGAATGATGTATTTACCAATCATATTAATTAATCGCACTTCAGAATGAAGAGCGTTCTTGAATTCTTCTTCAAATAATTTTATATCATCAAAAATTGGTTTGGTGATACGCTTAAGTGTTTTTATATCACTTTTCATGTAAAGAAATTAAGTATGTTTTTTTCTGTTTACTAGCCAACTAACGCCAATGCTAATCTCGTAAAGCAATAGCAGAGGAATAGACATAAGAACAAGGCTTACAGGGTCAGGTGGTGTAATAAAAGCGCTGATTACCAATATCAATACTATAGCATATCTTCTATAGTGTCTCATAAAAGCAGGTGTCAGCAACCCAATGATGGATAAGATAAAAACAACAACTGGAAGTTCAAATATTAAACCGCTACCCAGCATAAGCCACGTAATAAAATTAAAATAATAATTAATAGAAAAGTTGTTTTCTATTCCTTCTAGTCCCACTGAAGTAAAAAAACTCAATGAAAATGGGATTACGATCATGTAAGCGAAAACCAGCCCAGAAATGAAGGATAGAAAAGTAAAAAGAATTAAGGGGATTATATATTTTTTTTCATCAATATAAAGTCCAGGCGCAATAAACTTCCAAAGTTGATATGTTAAAACAGGAACGGAAACAACAACACCCCCAAGTAATGCTATTCCCCATTTTATCATAAACATTCCTTGTACTTTTAAGACTTGAAGATCCATAGCATTTTTTAAGCCTTCGGTAGGTTTAATTAAAAATTCTATAATGATATCAATAAAATAAAAGGATACAGCCGCACCTATAAGAATAGATAAAATAGATTTGATCAACCTCCATCTTAGCTCTTCAAGGTGGTCTAAGAATGGCATTGAATCTTTATTATCATTCATGATTGCTTTTTAATATTGATTTTGCAGTTTCGTAAGGAGCAGTTTCAGAAGTTTGAAGTTTGCTAATCATTGATTCGAGCTTATCTATCTTACTGTTTGTCCAAAAATTATTAATCAAAGTATTCTGTACTAAATTCAGGACTCTATCTTTATATCTTTCAATTTTTTTCTGCTTTAATAAACCTGTACGATCTCTATCATTTAATAAATTATTAATTCCTTTGTATAAGCTCTGAATACCCTCTCCTCTATCAGCGGATGTTTTAAATACAGGAGGTTCATGTTTATCTTTATTTTTAAAAATTTGCAGTACATTATTAATAGACTGTACTAATCGATCAGATCCATCCCTATCAGATTTATTTACAACGAATAAATCGGCAATCTCAATCAATCCAGCTTTCATCAATTGAACATCATCTCCAGATTCTGGGACTAGTATGACTATTGTCAAATCTGCAGCTTTGGATATATCATGCTCTCCTTGACCCACACCAACGGTTTCATAAATAACAATATCTTTACCGCTGGCAGCTAAGATATCAGCTGCATCTTGGGATTTATTATTTAGACCGCCTAAGTTTCCTTGAGAACCCATGCTTCTAATAAATACATTTTCATTCCATAAGTAATTATTCATTCTTACCCTATCTCCAAGTAAAGCACCCCCAGAAAATGGACTTGATGGATCTACGGCTATAACGCCAACGCTTTTATTATCGCTAAGATATTTATCTATTAATTTGTCTGTTAATGTGCTTTTTCCAGCGCCAGGTGGGCCTGTAATACCTATTTTAATACAATTTTTAGTATGCGGATATAGTTTATTGTGCAATTCATTATTTATATCTAAATCAAATTCTATCTGAGAAATAACTTTAGAAATAGTACGGTGATCATTGTTTAAAATGAGGTCAAAAACATCATTCAAGGTATGTTTAGCCATTGATTAGGTTTAACTGATTAGGAAAAAAGTTGACGGAATTCGTCAAATTTATAAATAATAAGGTCTTTTCCGTCTTTTTGAACAAGATTTTTTTCTTCTAAAAGTTTGAGGGTGCGAGATACGGTCTCCCTTGATGTTCCAGCCATATTTGCAATATCCTGCTGGAAAGGTAGGTTCTTAATTCTTACATCACCTTGTTTAATCGTTCCAAGCTCTTGAGCAAATCTTATTAGCGTAATAGCAATTCGGTGCTCAGAATCACTCAATGACAAGCTTTCAATATGCTGATCACTTTTTCTTAAGCGTATAGCTAGTTCTTCTAAAAGAGCAATTGCAATTTTTGGATATGTTTCTAAACAATCTAAAAAGTCACTACGCGAAAGAGTTAATACTTCAGCATCTTCATTAGCAACTATGTTTGCAGATCTACCTTCCCCATCGAGTAATGACATTTCACCAAAAAAATCACTTTCCCCAAGCATTGCTAAAATAACTTCTCTACCATCATCGCTTAGGCGAGTAACTTTAACTGCTCCACTTATAATAATAAAAAATGTTTCACCCTGACTTTCTTCTAGTAGTATCATTTGCCCTTTTTCATAGGTGCGTGAAACCATTTTATCAGAAATAATGTTTAAGTCGGTATCTTTTAAATCTGAAAAGATTGGAACATTTCTAAGATGTTGAGCTGTACTCATAGTAGAAAATACTATAAATATAAATAATTGAACAGCCTAAATGAGGAAATTTATTAATTATCTATGAATGTTTCTGTGATGATTATCACAACACTCATCAGATTTAAATAAAAATTAATATATATTTTCTTTTTGTCTTATGCCTAAATATAAGATAATTTCGCGTGTTAATTTTATAATATTTAAAGGAATACGATGGATAGACATCCTCAGCAGATTAAAAGAGAGCGTCAAGATAAAAAACGCGCTGCAAGTAATAGTGCTAAGTTTTCAGATATGAGGACAGCTATTAAAAAAGTTTTGCTATCAGATGATTTTTCAAAGGCAGAAATGCCTTATAAGAATGCAGTGAGCGTAATCGATAAAATGGTCAGTAAGGGTCATTTAAAAAAGAATACTGCCGCAAGAAGAAAATCTCAAATTACACGCCACTTAAATTCCCTTTCTAAATAAAACTATTTAGTATCTGAAATCTGATAGTTAGGAGCCTCTTTGGTTATTTTAACTTCATGGGGATGGCTTTCTCTGACTCCCGCCTGTGTTGATTGAATAAATTCAGCTTTTTTCTGAAAATCTACAATATTTTCACCTCCGCAATAACCCATGGAAGATCTTAGTCCTCCCATTAACTGATGAATGGTATTTTTTACGCTGCCTCTGTATGGAACTATCCCTTCAATGCCTTCGGGTACAAGCTTTTTATGTTCGGTATCATTTTGAAAATATCGAGCACCATCTCCATCCTGCATAGCACCCAATGAACCCATTCCTCTATATGATTTATATTGACGACCTTCAAACAGGATGAATTCACCTGGGCTTTCATCCATGCCCGCAAGAATACTTCCAAGCATAACTGTATTAGCGCCAGCGGCTATAGCTTTTGCAATATCTCCACTATATCTAATCCCGCCATCAGCAATTATAGGAATATTGCTCTTTATCGCTTCATCAACACAATCCATGACTGCGGTTAACTGTGGAACACCAATTCCTGCTACAATTCTGGTTGTGCAGCTTGCGCCGGCACCAATTCCAACTTTAACACAATCAGCGCCACTATCAATTAATGCTTTTGCCCCATCAGCAGTTGCAACGTTTCCACCGATTATCTGAATACCTGGCATGGATTTTTTTATTTTTTTTATTTGTTGTAACACTCCAGCAGAGTGACCGTGGGCTGTATCTACCACAATTACATCTACTTCCTTAGAGTATAATTCTTGAGCTCTTTCCAAAAAATCTGCCGTAACGCTTAAAGCGGCGCCCACCCTAAGTCTTCCACTTTTATCTTTACATGCGTTAGGGAAATCTTCTTTCTTTTGAATATCTTTAACGGTAATTAGACCAGCAAGACTGCCTTCTTTATCAACAACAAGTAATTTTTCTATTCGATGCTCTTGCAAAACTTTTTTTGCTTGTTCAAGTGTTGTGCCCTGTTGAACGGTTACTAGTTTTTCGGTGGTCATGCGATCAGTTACAGGAAGAGACTCATCGGTTTCAAAACGAATATCTCTATTAGTAATAATGCCAATTAGTTTTTCGTTTTCCACAACTGGTAATCCGCTGATTTTATACATCGACATTACATCTTTTGCATCCTTAATTGTTTTATCGCTAGATAGGGTTATTGGGTTCACAATCATTCCACTTTCATAGCGCTTAACACGGTCAACCATCAATGCCTGATCATCAATTGATAAATTCTTATGAATTATCCCAATACCACCTTCTCTAGCTAATGCTAGGGCCATGCTACTTTCTGTTACCGTATCCATCGCTGCAGAAAGCAGTGGAATATTCATATCAATCTTCTGAGTTAATTTAGTTTTCAATTTAACTTGATTAGGCAAAATACTTGATTTCTGCGGAACGAGCAGTACGTCATCAAATGTTAAGGCTTGTTTAAATGGTGGTCTGGTTTTCATTATACTCTACTTACTTTATTAACTTTATTAACTACAGAATAAACCTGGTCAGTTTTTATTAGATTGCTCACTGTTTCTATATCTTTAGAAAAAACTCTATCCTTTTTGGACAATACTTTAGAATTTTTCATTAAAGCCATTAACGGCTTTAATGCATGGCCAGAATTAAAATTAGAATGAAATCTATGATTAAAGTTAGCTGCAACTAAAAGTTCTATTGCTAAAATTGTACGAACATTATCTAAGATTCTTAAGCATGATCTGCCTGCCCAAGGAGCCATGCTTACAATGTCTTCTTGTCCAGCTGAAGTTGATATAGAATCAACGCTAGATGGGTGCGCAAGGGTTTTATTTTCCGATGCAAGAGAAGCTGCTGTAACATGCGCTAACATAAATCCTGATTCAAGTCCACTTTTAACAGCTCCAAACATGGGAAGGTTGCTATCAGCCCCCTTCATAAGATAGTGCACTCTTCTTTCAGAAATTGCACCAATTTCTGACATGGCAATGGATAAACAGTCTAAGGCTTGCGCTATCGGCTCTGCATGGAAATGTCCTGAATTGTGCACATCGCCATTAGGAAAAATTAAGGGATTATCTGAGACTGAATTAATTTCATTATTTACTATTTTTTCTGAGCTAGAAAATATTTCCCAACTCGCACCATGAACGTGCGGAATACATCTCACGCAATAAGGGTCTTGTATCTTATCACAGTTTTTGTGTGAAGCTACTATTTCGCTATTCTTTAATAATTTGAATACGTTAGTAGCGGAAACCATCTGTCCTTTGTGTTTCTTAAGCTTGTGTATTGCAGGCTTAAATACATCTCTACTTGATAGACTTGCCTCAACAGTTAATGCTGAAATTATATCAGCTGAAAAAAGCAATTTTTGCGCTTCGTGTAGCGCTTTGATTGCAATAGCCGTAGATACTTGTGTGCCATTTATTAAGCTTAGACCTTCTTTTGCCCCTAAATCAATTGGATTCAAATTGGTTTCTTTAAGAGCAATAACACTTGGCATAATTCGATCTTGAAAATGAACACCTCCCTCACCAATCAAAGAGCAGGCTAGATGAGATAAGGGCGCTAAATCACCGGATGCACCAACAGATCCCTGTCTTGGAATTATAGGTAAGATATCATGGTTAAGCATATTAAGTAAAAGGGTTGATAATTTTGGACTTACCCCGCTAAATCCTCTAGTCCAGGTAAGTAATTTTAAAAACATTACCAATCTAGTAATTCCAGAATCAAAAGGCTTACCAACGCCTGCTGCATGTGAGCGAACTAAATTTAATTGTAATTCTTTGATATCTTTTTTATCGATAGATACTGAGCTTAGTTTGCCAAAGCCAGTATTCACACCGTAAATCTTTTTTCCTGATTTTATAATTTCTGATAAAGTGTCGTTTGAATTTTTTATCAGTTTTTTTGAAGCCTGAGAAAGACGAACAGGTTTTGGTGAAACAATTAGATGCTCTAATTCATGCCAAGTAATGAATTTATCTGAAATAATTTGTGCTACCATTGGTTAATTTAGTTCTTTTTATTAACAATAAACAAATTGTGTTAAAAGCTCATTAAATTAATTTATTATATAGCATAAATAAAAAATTTAGTAATAATTTTTTTATGCAATTCAAACATAAAAGGCGAAATATAAATGAATCGATTACACGCTTATATATTACTATATACTATCCTAGGGTGCTCTATGTCAACAAATAACACAAATGATCAAGTAAATAAAGATTTATATACTAAAATGAAAAACCCTTTCTTTAATGAAAGCGCTCTTTATATGCATTATCCTCCATTTGATAAAATAAAAAATGCGCACTACAAACCTGCATTTGATAAAGGTATGGAAGAGCACATAAGAGAAATAGAATCAATCGCAAATAATCTAGATGATCCTACTTTTGATAATACAATTATTGCTATGGAACAATCTGGAGAATTATTAGATCGAGTCGCCACAGTCTTTTTTGCACTTACGTCTGCTAATACAAACGATGAAATGGAAAAGATACAAAGTGAAATGGCGCCTAAGTTTTCTGCCCATAGTGACAAAATTTTGTTAAATAAAAAATTGTTTGATCGGATAAGTTTTCTCAATAATAATCGAAATAGCCTAGAATTAAAAGCGGAAGGAATACGTCTTATAGAAAAATATTATAATGATTTTGTTCAATCAGGTGCGAAGCTATTGTCTAAAGAGAAGGAACACCTTAAGTCAATTAATGGTGAAATAGCAGTTTTACAAACAAATTTTAGTCAAAATGTATTAAAAGAAGTAAACGCTTTAGCCATAATTGTTGATTCAAAACAAAAGTTAGATGGGCTTTCAGATGCAGCAATCGAAGCGGCAGCTAACGAAGCAAAATCACGTAAGCTTGAAGGAAAATATGTTATCGCTTTAAAGAATACTAGCAGTCAACCTTTAATGGCTTTACTAAGTAATAGGTCGTTAAGGAAAAAGATTCACAAGGCATCACTTTCAAGGGGAAGTCGCGGGGGTGAATTTGATAATCGTGAAATTTTATCTAAAGTAATCAAGCTTCGAGCTGAAAAAGCTCAACTTATGGGATACAAAAACCATGCTGCTTATCGCCTAGAAAGTCAAACAGCTCAAACCCCAGATGCTGTTAATCGGCGATTAAGTAGCTTAGCTCCAAAAGCGCTATCTAATGCTAAAAAAGAGGCTACTGATTTACAGAAAATGATAGACATGGAAAATGGAGGTTTTCAATTAGCCTCATGGGATTGGGACTATTACACTGAAAAAGTACGTTCAAAGCGCTATAATTTTGATGCCGCACAATTAAAACCTTATTTTGAAATGAATAATGTTCTTGAAAATGGTGTATTTTACGCTGCAAATCAATTGTTTGGAGTATCATTTAAAGAACGTTCTGATTTACCAGTCTACCATGAAGATGTTCGTGTTTTTGAGGTTTTCAATGAAGATGGCAGAACCCTAGCTTTATTCTTATATGATGGATACGCTCGATCATCTAAGCGGGGAGGCGCATGGATGAATGCTTATATATCTCAATCTAAACTGAAAGATAATCTTCCAATTGTAGCCAATCATCAAAATGTTGTTAAACCACCTAAAGGAGAACCTGCGCTGCTAACATTTGACGAAGTAATTACTATGTTTCATGAATTTGGTCATGCGCTTCATGGTATGTTTTCAAATGTCAATTACCCATATTTCGCAGGTACTTCTGTTCCTAGAGATTTTGTAGAATATCCATCGCAGGTCAATGAGATGTGGGCTATTTGGCCATCAGTCTTAAAAAATTATGCGGTTCATTATGAAACAGGAAAGCCAATGCCAAAAGAATTACTAGCTAAAGTATTAGCTGCTCAAAAATATAATCAAGGATTTACCACCACATAATCTCTATCTGCATCAATATTAGACCAAGCATTGCATCAGTTAACTCCCGATGAAGTACCTACCCCTGACGATATTATCGAATTTGAACAGTCTGCACTTAAAAATGGTGGTATTGCTTTTGATATTATTCCACCTAGGTATCGCAGCACATATTTCTCTCATATTATAGGTGGCTATTCAGCTGGTTATTATTCATATATCTGGAGCGAGGTTTTAGATGCAGATACAGTTGAATGGTTTAAACTTAATGGCGGATTAAAAAGGGAAAATGGTGATCACTTTAGAAATACCTTACTTTCTAAAGGAGGAAGCAAAGGCGCTATTCAATTATTTATTGATTTTAAAGGCTCTGAACCAAATATCCAGCCATTATTAGATAGGCGAGGTCTCAACTAAGACATTCTTATATCATCTATATGTCTGAATACCTGCATCTGCACTGGAATACTTTCACTGAAGGATGCTCCATATCTTTTATTAACTATGCGATCATCCATAACAATAAAAATTCCTTCATCATAAGTTGTTCTGATTAAACGTCCAAATCCTTGTCGAAATCTGATAACGGATTCCGGTAATGCATAATCCATAAAGCTATTTCCACCCTGTGCTTCGATCATTTTTCCATAGGCCTTTACAGTTGGCTCTGTTGGAACATCAAAAGGCATTTTGATTATCATCAAAACCTCTAATAGGTCTCCTGGAAAATCAACACCCTCCCAAAATGCATTTGTTCCAAGAAGGATTCCATTTTTTACCTGCTTCATTCCTCTGATTAAACCCATTCTTGAAGTCTGACGTTTTTGGGCAAAAATCGGCAATTCTATTCCACGGCTCATCTGTTTTAATAACTGAAATGTATTATTAAGCTGTGCGCGAGACGTAAAAAGCACCATCATTCTTTTCTTAAATTTCTGATGGCAGTGTAAAATAGTTTTTGCTATAATATCTGGTCTCTGACCATCGCTACCTGCATACTGATAATAGGTTACTTGATCATTATAACTAAATGGGCTTTCATAAACAGCTGTTGTTAAGTCATCAAATTCTACGGAATCTAAACCGACGCGATTTAAAAAATAATCAAAGGAAAGTCTGGTTCTTAGAGTTGCGCTTGTCAAAATACAATGATCAACAGATTTAAATAAAGAATTAGCAAGCTCACGACCAGGTTCAATTGGGGCCATATTAACCGTAAGAATCAATTTTGTTGTGCTAGAAATATTCCTAAAAACACCCTCATACCAATAAACATAATCTTTATTCTGTTTTGATGTAATCGATTCGGCCAAAATAAACATATCAGATAAGGACCCTTCACTTCTATCGAAAAGTTGATGGAGCTCTAAAAAATCTTCTCTGGTCTCATCAATATCCAATAAATCTTCTCTTAGCTTCCTGATATGATTTCTTAAGCTATGAAGGGATCTTTTTAATTCATTTAATTCTTTTTCAAGCGGGGTAAAATGTTCATTTAGGTTATTAATAATTATTTTAGTTGAGTATTTAGATTCTGGATCAAAATGATGAAATGCATTAGATGTCATTTTATCAAAAAAAGTTTTGATTGCATCTCTACCGCTATCTACAAAATTTGTTAATTCATTTCTTGTTATTTCAAATTTTGGATGGACAGCTGCAATGGTTCTTAATTTATTATTCCATCGAACCGAATGATTATGCTTCGGATCAATACGATCAAGTGTATAATTTAATGATCGATGATCGAAAGTAAGGGTTAATTGATGGTAGGCTGCTTTTGTCAAATTATGCGCCTCATCAATAATTACAGCCTGACTCTCAGGTAAAAATCCTAATGATTCGTCAATATCAGATTTTGACTGTGCGTCAGAAATTAATAACGCATGATTGACAACAATTAGATTTGACTGGTAAGCCATTTTTCTTAATGGTCCAAAAAAACAACCGTCATGCTTGGCGCAGATTGAAGAAGTACAAAAACCTTGTTCGCTATGAATGAGCCCCATTAATCGATAGGTAAATCCATTGGTAAAGCCAGGGCATTCATCTAAATCACCTGTTGTAGTATGCTCAAGCCATACAAGCAAGGGCAGTAAATTCATAGCTTCTTCAGCATTCAGCATTTTATCTGAGCTGTTGACTAACCATCTAAATCTAGTTTTGCATAAATAATTATTTCTTCCTTTCATCAAAACAGCTTTAATTGATACATCGATCGCATTTGTTAAGGTGGGTAAATCATTTTTAAATAATTGATCTTGTAAATGCTTGGTGTAACAAGAAAGGATGATTGGACTATCATTAGAATTAAGATGGGAATATTTTATTGCTGGATACAAATAGGCCATACTTTTTCCTAGTCCCGTACCTGCTTCCACGACACCTACTCCACCCTGACTGCACATAATATTATCAACATAATCACTAAATTTGATTTGATTAGGCCTAAGCTCATACGTCTCAAAAGTTTTATTTAATAATCCATTTTCTCCAAATACGTCGTTTGAATTTGTAGTAGATATATCTGTTCTAGCCTCATGAAAAAATATATTTTTATTTTGGGGCTTGATTAAGTCTGATGATACAAGACCATTCTTAAGATCGCCTTTCTTAGTCAATAGATTACCGATATTAATAAATAAATCTTTATTATAAACTTGAAATGGACTTAAAAAGCTAATGATATTTGAAACTAGATTAAGGTCATATGAAGCAACTTCATGAATAAGCTCTACAAATACTTCTCCGCAATTTTCAGTATCTTTTTCAGCGCGATGAGCCCCTTCTGATGAAAGGTTATAATACTCTGATACTGCACTAAGATTATGGGCAGGCTGAAAAAAAAGAAAGGCTCTAGAAAGAGTTAAGGTATCATAATATATTCTATCAATGAATTTTTTATTATGTCGCTCTGCCATTGCCTGTAAAAATGATACATCAAATGGTGTGTTATGAGCAACGATGGGATAATCACCTAGAAAATTAAAGAGATCATCAATGATTTCTTTTTCTAGCGGGGCATCAGCAACCATTTCATTTGTTATCCCTGTGATATTAGCAATTAAGTCAGATATAGGGATTTGGGGGTTAATTAATGTCGTGTATCTATCAGCTGGCTTACCATCTTTGAACATAATGGCTGCAACCTCAATGGCGCGATCGGATTCAACTTGAAGACCTGTTGTTTCAAAATCAAATGCAATGAACCGATCAAGTTTCAACGAGGATAGTAATTCTGGTCGATCCATAAATATAAATTGATCTATACTAACTGCTCATCTGAATGATCCACTTTAAATGTGGGATACGCCTTACCAGTAGTAAAATAATAATAATGCCTTAAAAGGGCAAAAAGAGGACAAAGCAATACCAAAAACCATGGATAGCGCATTGATAAAAACATGGTAGGTATAAATACAACATATATACGACATCTTTGTAAATGTCTTTTTGCAACAGGGAAGCAAAGTGCAACAAGAGGAAATGGTAGGTATACGGCCGCTATGGTGCTAATCATAGGATCATCATTTGCAAATCCAATTGTAGTTGCTATAAAAGAAAGTAAAATGACTATTGATAATGGCAATGCCATATCTGTCTTTGATTTTAGATTAAAATCTTCATCATTAATTGAGATACCCCAAATCAAGTGTCCAACTAAAAAGAAAGTAACATATGGTAGGCTATAATAAATTACATCAACAGATAAAGAAACTGGATTCGCACCAATGATGAAGAGCGTAAATCCATAGATAAATATCTTTCCAGCCTGACTAGCAGATCTTACTTTTTTCAAATCGCTATACTTCGAATTATAAAGATAATCAAACAATGGGGCGATGATCAATAAAATGCATAAATAGATTGAAAGACTTTTCCAATTCCAATACATCCATCTATCATTGAAATGCGAAACAACATTATCGCCTGCAATAACAATCGCCCAAATACCAATCCAGCGCGCTGGATTAAGACCAAAGAAATTATCAAACCTACTAAATATGTTTGATAGAGACCGATATCCTTTTGATCCTTGGGGAATGTACTTTTCAGCAAGCAATTATATTGGTCCTTATATGAATATCAAAAGAAAGGGAAGATTTCATTTAATATGATAAACGCTACTACTAATGAAGCAAAAGCCAAGCCACTCTTAATTAGGTTAGCTGGCAAATTAAATCCATCTGCACCTGTTTTGAGCTCTTTCATATACTCGGGTATTTTCCATTTTACTAAAATAAATACTGCAGTCATCATACCGCCAATTGGCAGCATGTACTTTGATGATAAATTATCCATAACATCAAAAAAAGTTGCTCCTAAGAAAAAGGATTCTCCAAATATTCCTGTAATATTTATACCTCCGCCTAATGATAGCGAACAAAACATTCCAATTACAGTAACAATAGATCCAAATAATAGCGTGGCTTTTTTACGTGACCAATTTTTTTGATCTATCAAATAAGCTGTTTGAACCTCAAGGATTGAGATTGCTGATGTTAAAGCTGCCATAAACAGAAGGAAGAAAAACATTGTTGCCCAAATTGTTCCACCTGCTAATTGTGGAAATACTGAAGGAAGTACAACAAAAATGAGACCGGGTCCCTCTGCAGGGTTTGCGCCTAAGGCAAAAACGGTTGTAAATATTGCTATACCAGCTAAAAGAGCAATTAATGTATCAATTACTATTATCCATACAGCGGAGGTCAATAAATTTTGTTTTCTTTCTAAATAGCTTCCATAAGTAATCATCGTTCCCATTCCAAGGCTCACTGTAAAAAAAGAATGGCCCAAAGCTAGAACGATTGATGATGGTGTAAGGTCTTCAAATCTCGGGTTAAATAAAAATGAGATTCCTTTCATTCCACCTTCAAGAGTTACACCTCTTACGGCAAGAACAGCTAATAATAATATAATTAACGGCATCATGACTGAAGACCATTTCTCGATACCTCCTTTAACGCCATTAATAATTACCCACATACATAGCGCCATGAAAAATATTTGATAAAGCAGTGGCGACCACGTGCTTTCAATAAAGGTTCCAAAAACAGCGCTGGAAGCATCTGGATTACCCGCTAGTTGTGAGAATCCTCCCGTTACAGAATCAATAATATATTTTAATATCCAACCACCAACTACTCCATAGAATGATAATATTACAAAAGCAGAAGCAACTCCTAAAAATCCAACATATTTCCATCGTGAACCTGGCGCTAATTTTTCAAAAGCACCAACAGGGCTAAGTTGAGTTTTACGTCCTATAGCAAGCTCTGCAATAACAATAGATAAACCAACAAGGAAAATGCAAATTAAATAAACAATCGTAAACGCTGACCCTCCATTTTGCCCTGCCATATGAGGGTATTTCCAAATATTTCCAATTCCGACCGCAGAACCTGCTGCCGCAAGTATGAACCCTAACTTTGATCCCCATTTTTCACGTTGTCCGCTCATGATTACTCTAATACCTCCTGATCAGATTTTTCCAAATCTTCATTCATTACTTTATTAAATGGATGCAAATGCGCCTCAACTACAGCATCTAGAAGACCATAAATATAGACAATGATAACCCACCATCCATATCGGTTTCTTTGGTATAGGTAGTCTTTCTTTATCTTAGAGCTTAAGCCGTTAGAGCTACTATATTTCTTTGAAAAATCCATATAAAGATATCCTGATGCAATTCCCGTAGATGCTAATATTGATCCTTTTACAGGTTGGCCATTATAAAATTGACCACCACCTGGAAACATGAAAGATCTCAAAGCTGCAATTTTGGGAGATTTTTGACTTAAGCTATCCACTTCTTGGCTTTGACATAGAATTATTGAAGAAAGAGTAATGGAAAAAAGAAAGAGCCTATTAAGCATTAATGTAAAGCGATACATTCAATCTCAACATCCGCGCCACCAGGTAGTTCTTTAACTGAAACTAATGATCGAGCAGGTGCAGATGATTCATCTAACCATTCATTGAACACTTCATTTACCTCTGCATAATGAGACATATCTGTTATAAACACAGTAAATTTTACAACCTTTGATAAATCAGACTCTGCGCGTTCAAGAATAGCTGATAAATTTTTAAAAACCTGGTGAACTTTATCTTTAAATCCCCCATCAACCATCTGTCCAGTATCTGGGTCAATCGGAACTTGCCCTGCAGTAAATACAAAGCCATTTGCAACAGTAGCTTGATTATATGAACCCATCGGATTTGGCGCATGGGCATCAGTAATTATTTTTTTCATTTTATACTCCTAAACATTAAAAGACATGCAGGCAAGTCCAATATTTGAATCATAATCTCTTCTACCATCTGAGTTTATTTTATGCAAAATAAACTCGCCAACCGCAGCAACTTTTGCTTCAAATAAATGACCTCCCTTGCATTGTAGTTGATGGTCTGATATTGTTATATGTGCATGAATAAATGGTTCGCCATCTTTTAATAAAACATTGCCCTGGAATGAAGTCAATTCCCAAATATCTGTAAAGTTTTGAGTGATATATTCTTGATTTTCTAAATCATAAGCACCAACCTCAATATCTTTAATAGCTCCAATACCTGAAAGCTGTGCATTATCAATCGTCTTTTCTTTGCAAAAAGACGTTAAGGTTTTCATAATTGCTTCATTTTGCTCAACATAGATAATGTAGGTATCGCCATCTTCTTTATATTGCATTTTTTTCCTCAATATTTTTTATTATTATATCTTTTGCTTTACTTAAAGCAAGTTTAAGTGATTTTTTATCTTTTCCACCAGCGGTTGCTAGATTTGGACGACCTCCACCTCCACCTCCCATTATATTTCCTACTTGCTGCGCTAAATCACCCGCTTTAATACCCATCTCAATCAATTCTTGCGAGACAACAATCACAAGCATTGGCTTATCTGAATATGCACCAAGCACACCAACTCCATTTTCTAATTTGCTAAGTAGCATATTGCCAAAATCTTTTAGATCATCCATATTGTCAGCATCTGTCATTTTGATAGCTATTGTTTTATCATTATATACCAAGCTTTCTTTAAGCAAGGATTCAACATCAAAAGTTGAATTTGATTTCTTTTGTTTTTTTAATTCACGTTCTAAAGTTTTTTTATCATTTATCAATTGATCTAATCGATCAGAAATTGAATCAACATTACAACTTAGAAGCTCTTTAACCTGATCTAAGGTAGAAATTTGATCTTGAACATATTCAACAGCCTTAGGTCCGGTAACCGCAACAATTCGACGTACACCAGATGCAAGAGATGATTCTTCTATGATTTTAAATAATCCAATATCGCCTGTACGATCAACATGCGTACCTCCGCAAAGTTCTTTTGAAAAATCAGCTACAGTAATCACCCGAACTTGGTCGCCATATTTCTCACCAAACATAGCAACAGCACCTTCTTCCTTAGCTTCATTAAATGCTTTAATAGATACGTCTAACTTATTATTTATCAATATTTCACTATTAACAATATCTTCTATTTTTCTAACTTCATCCTTTGATATTTTTTCAGAATGCGTTAGGTCGAACCTTAAATAATCCGGATGGACCAATGAGCCTGCTTGCTGTACATGATCACCTAGAACAATCTTTAATGCGCGATGCATGAGGTGCGTTGCTGTATGATTTTTTCTAATGCGCTGGCGTCTTTCTTTGTCCACTATACATTCAACATTTGATATATCTTTATTTAAGGTCCCAGAGCAATAATGTACATAAGTGTCACCATCCAACTGAACATCTTCTACTATTAAATCAACGCCTTCACCTTTAATGGATCCCGTATCTCCAATTTGACCTCCAGACTCCGCATAAAATGGTGTTTGGTCTAGCACAACAAGGTAGGATTCATTAACGGATGCATAACGTACAATTTCAGCCGATAATGAAATCGTTTCGTATCCCTTAAAAATGGAATCATCAATATCTTTAAATTGATTCCAAGATAGATTGGTAGTATTCGCGCTAAATTTTTCTGCTGATTTTGCTCTATTTTTCTGCTGATCCATCTCTTCTTCAAAGCCAGACTGATCAACAGAGAGTCCTTTTTCTCTTGCCATAAGCTGCGTCAAATCCAATGGGAATCCATAGGTATCATATAATTTAAATGCTTCACTACCAGATATTATTTTCCCAGATGTATTGCTAATAACTTTATTAAAATGAGAAAGTCCGCGATCAAGCGTATCGTTAAATGATGATTCTTCGCTTTTTATAATTTTTTCTATGTGACTTTTCTTATCTATTACTTCAGGAAATGTATCGCCCATAATTTGCCCTAAAGTGCCAACTAGATCATATATAAATGGCTGATTCATATCAAGCGATCTTCCAAAACGTGCAGCTCGGCGAAGAATACGCCTTACGACATATCCCCTGCCTTCATTACTGGGCAATGCTCCATCAGCAATGGCAAAGGATAGCATACGTAAATGATCTGAAATAACTTGAAATGGAACAGGATTTTTATCAAATGTTTTTCCAGTAACGCTTTCTATTTTTGCAATAATTGGTAGAAATAAATCTGTCGAATAATTACTTAATTGGCCCTGCATAACTGAAACAATTCTCTCAAAACCTGCCCCGGTATCAACATGCATATTATTTAAGTTCTCAAGTGTACCATCGGAAAGTCGATTATGTTGAACAAAAACTAAATTCCATAACTCCCAGTATTGATCTGAAGCATTGACTCCTTTTGGAGACTGGCTTTTGATATCCTCTCCAATAAAATAATGAATTTCAGAACAAGGTCCACAAGGTCCAGTTTCACCCATTTCCCAAAAATTATCTTTTTTATCAAATTTTAATACACGCTCTGGGGCGATATCTGTGACTTTTGGCCAAAGATCGAACGCTTCACTATCTTCATGATAAACCGTAACCCATAAACGATTTTTATCTAGACCCCAAACCTCAGTAAAAAGCTCCCAAGCCCATTGAATCGCTTCGGCTTTATAGTAATCACCAAAAGACCAATTTCCAAGCATCTCAAAAAAAGTATGGTGAAATGTATCAACCCCCACCTCTTCAAGGTCATTATGCTTTCCGCTCACCCTAATACATTTCTGGCTATTTACGGCACGAGAGAAATCTGGTTGTTCTTGATCTAGAAATATCGATTTAAACTGATTCATTCCAGCATTCGTAAATAATAAGGTAGGGTCATCAATTGGCACCACAGGAGAACTGCGTACAAATTTGTGATCTTTTTCCTTAAAAAAATCTATAAATGCGTTTCTTATATCTTTACTATTCATACTTCATTAAAATGAAAAAGATGTTTCAATAGATGTAATATCAATCATTTCAGAATTACCATCTATGCGCCCATTAGCGTTATAATCGCGAAAAGAGCGTCTGAAAATATAATTTAAAACCAATCCTTGTCCCATAGAAATTCCTAGATTATATCCAATAATTGTACTTTCAGTATATTCAAATTTAAATGGATTAGGGACATTTCTTTGTTGATAAAATGCAGATGCACGTTGAATTCGGCTAATTGACTTTTTTAGCTTCAACGAGGCGAGAAATGTCTGATTTTTGCTTTCCAAAAACCTAGCTTCTTTATCAGACCATTGATTGCCCATCATATCATGATAAGATATATTCGCTTGAAAAATACTCCCCAGATTTAATGAAGCCCCTGAAAAGTACCCGTTTTGCTTACCAAACCTTCCTAGTCTAGACTCTTTTGTTCGTAATAGGATTTGATTAGAATTGTTCTTTGTAAAACTTATACGTTCAATTTCATATAACCGATTCCAATAATTAAATTCAAACCTACCCTCAGGCATCATCCTATATTCAAAATTAAAACTCAATGGTCCAAATCGCGATGAAACTCCAAATGGTATTATTCCAGTGCCAAGTTCTTGGTAATCTCCGGTTCCAGGATGAAGTGTCTTTCCAATCATCTGGGCAGCTTGTGAATAGACTGTAACAGAAAAATTATCTTTTTTTATTATAGGAAAACCTAAATCAATAGCGATAGCCATAATTTCATCTGCATCTTTACTTAAATTAATCGGTTCATCTTTTTTTCTAATATCTTCATCAAGAACTAGTGGGTCGCCTATATATCCCGGTATACGACTATCCAAAGTATCAGTAATTCCATCGCCATCTATATCCCGCTCATTGGGGTCATAATCTGATAAGCCATCACCATCTGTATCGAGCCACCAAGACCCATCATTAGGAAAATCATCTACGATATTGGGGCGTCCATCGTTATCGTTATCACGCAAGCCAAGATACTGGTTACGATCAGATACAAATGAAATACCTATCGGAAGACCCATTACTTTGCGAGTACTAACTCTTCCTCCAAATAAACCCATATTCTCTTTGAGGTCATTAGAAAAAGCCTGAATTTTCATTGAAGAAGTATTTTTCTCAACATTCACTCCAATCTTACGTTCTTGAGGATATAAAATTGAATTTGAATAACCGTTCACAAGAATTCCGTAACCTAGATCCACTCTATCTAAAGCACCAATTTTTGCGAAAAGGGGATCGCCTGGAAGTCCATACCTAATGTAATATATTTTATCAATTAAACTATTTTTTATGGAATTCGGGGAAGAAAAATTCCATTCATCTGAATGAATATTTCCCTCAGCATCAAAATAAATTACTAAGTCTAGCGCTACTGCCCATTTTCCAAATGGAATTACAGGTCGCATTGCAATTTGATTCCAAACCTTGCCATCAATGGTCACAGAACCAATAGCGCCTTGATTTTTCACTTGGGCGCTAAGCGTAGCCTTATCAAGAAGGGCCATTATAATGATGAGAAATATGATCCGAGATTTTCTCATGTTAGGGTTGAAATTACCTTGGATTATGAATGGTGTTCAATGGCTAAATCACCATTTCAAACATCTCTATTTTCGAACTAAATTTTCATTACAATATGACAAAAATAATTAAAACATCAACTAGTGATATATTGAAATTCAACAATGAAGATTTTAGAAATTATATTTTTCTTCTTCAGGATAATCTTCAGGAAAAATTAGAGTCTGGGCTATCTATAGATGATATATTAGATATTGAAGACCCCTTTGAATCCTTGGAGTTTTTTTTACCTGAAGAAGTATATCCAATTATGGTTTTAGCCATGATTAATAATATAAGAAGCGACACTGTTATGGAAGCCCTTACTGAAGGATTTAATAAAGGAATAGATGACTATAAGAAGAAACATCATATATAGATCAATTTTTTTTATTTTATTCATAGGTACATCGCTGAATGGACAAGAATCAATTATTGATAAAATTGAAATCGTTTCAAAACAAAATGGGATTTCAATAAATATTTATTCTGATATAAAAATACAAACTTCTCAAATAACTGGATGGTATAATGCATCGACTTCATGGTCCTATATAACAATTTATAATGCAAGAGGGGATACGCTTTCTCTTAATAATACACCAAAAGTAGATAGCGTTACTGATTTAGAAATAATCCAACTTGAGGAATCGCTACAGCTAGGGTTAAGATCAATCAATCCTGTGGAGCAATTTGAATTCTACCATGATAATCGTGATTCAACGATTATTGCCTCTCTTCGCTATCCTATCTCAAAGGTTTTGACTTATATTGAAAATAATAATATTGAAAAACAAAAAAGACAAATGACTTTGAAGTCACTAATTTTTAATAACAAAACTGCTCTATATTTTATAACTACGATAGCAATCATAGGATTATTGGTCAATTAACAATGAAAGACCTTCTTCCATATTATGCAATTTTCTATATAATTGGTGTTTTGCTGATGAGTATATATATCAGATTCTATCTACATAAAAAACAGAGCAAGTCACAACATCCTGATAAAAAATGAAAATATTTTTTTTCTTTTTATTATTTGTCTATACCATACATGCTCAAAATATTACCCAATCAGCTAATATGGTGATTGACGGTTTTAATAATGAACCTATAGAAGATAAACACGTAACACCATACCTGCTTGATATAGCTCGAAATGGGCATCTACTTGACTCAACTACCAAGGAAAGACTAAAGAGTTTAGGGTTTAATTTTAATCGCGCCTTGGTTTCGCGTGGAGGATTACAGCGAGCTGAAGGAGTGGGTTTAGATAAGTTTTATGATATAAACTATTTTAGAATACATTACACAACATCCGGGAGGAACGCTGTAAGTAATATCGATCAGAACTCTAATAATATACCTGACTATATTGAGTCTATGGCTGAAATCTTTGACTTTGTAGCACAAAAAATTCATAATGATATGGATTTTGTAAAACCGCCAGGAGATGGACATTACTCAAACGATTATGATAAGGGTGGCTCAGGGCACTATGATATCTATGTCCGTCAACTATCATCAAATTTCTATGGATATGTACAATTTGAACAATATGCTCAAGGAAATGGTGATAATGAAAAAACATCTGAAATAATAGAAAAAAATGCAATTACTAGCTATATGGCTATGCGAAATAATTATACAAACTTTAACCAACTTTCAGAGCTTGAAAATATCCAAACTACAATTGCGCATGAATTTTTTCACACAATTCAATTGGGTTACGATGGATGGGAAAAACAATGGCTTCTCGAAGCAACCGCGGTTTGGATGGAAGAAGAAATTTATGATAGCATAAATGATGTATATCAGTATATGAGAGATTGGTTTCGATATCCGCATAGGTCATTAGATGAAGAAGGGTCTCATGCATATGGGTCATTTATCTTTTTTGAATATATAGAGCAACATATGGGTGGGAACAGTTTATTAAAAAATATATTCGAATTTTCTGTACAAAATGATAGCTATAAAAAGGATGGATCACATCTAGCAATTAATAAAGCCTTAAATCTAAATGGGCATACATTCAAAGAAGCTCTCAATGCTATGTCTGTAGCAAATAAAATTATGTCATCAGAATCAATAGCTGCTAATTTCAAATACGAAGAAGCTGACGGATACCCGGTTAATGGTCCAGCAATATATAAAACAATCAATTATCAATCCGGTAACCAAGATTTTATTGAATCTTCACGATTAAATAGATATGCATCGCAGTACATAAAGATTATTTCAATAGATCCTGTTTTAGTTGATATAAAAAATATAAATGGACCTAATGGCGACTTACAACTCAATGCCATCTTAGAGCGCAATGACAATTCCTATATGGTGATTTCCAATCAATCAGTCAATATTGATCCAATTGATTATAAATCAATTTATTTATCAGTTGTAAGCAAGGATACTGTTGGGCAAGATTGGAATTACAGACTGACGTTCAAAGATGGAAAAAGAGGTACGGATGCTAACTTGCCGGCTTCATTTAATCTATCTAGCCCCTATCCAAATCCATTTAATAATTTTGCTTCATTTTCTATTAATGCGCTTGATCAAATTTCGCTCAATATCATTGTCATTGATATAACTGGAAGAAAAATAACAAGTCTTTATCAAGGTGTATTGCCAGTTGGAAGTTATAACTATAAATGGGATGCCAAAGACGATGAGGGGTCATTTGTTGGATCTGGTGTTTATTTTATCAAAGCCTCTGATGGATCTACAGAGATATGGAAACCAATAACGCTAGTAAAATAGTCTATGAGAAATAGCCTTTATAAATCAAATATGGAATTAAAATATATAAAATTGAATCTCGAACAAGATAATAAAGGGAGATAGCTAGAATTACATACCAGCCTTTTTTTCGTAATAATAATTTAAAACCCCCCTCACGTCTGATCTCCAACCATTCATTAATGAATTTTGGATTAAATCGCGCCATCAGTCTTTAGGCTTTATCTTTCCAAACTTTAAATTTTCGTATTTTTCCCACATAGTTTCACCAGCGGCCTGCTGAAAACGGAATGCAAATGAAAGAGCATCATCAAAACTATTTCCCGAAAACTCTTCATTGCTATAATATTCATCAATCCAACCTATAAATTCTGCCATACCTGACTGATTAACCTGGTCAAATATTCCATATATCATCTCTGCTCTATTGTCATAATACCAAGTGGTAATATCACCATAACCCATATCTTTAATCATATTTTGATGGGTATCGTATACTTGAGTCAGATAGGAGAATAAAAAGATTTCTTTATCGTCCTGATCAAGGGTTTTCCAGTATACCGCAATTGCATTAGGTTGAACTTCTTGTTTTTTCTCCTGCGCAAAACACAGGGTTAACGAAAATAGTGTAACTAATATATATTTCATATTAATCTTCTTTTTTTGATAATTCAAATTCATCAATCATCTCTTCGAGCTTCTCAATCGCCTTATCTTCAGAAACTCTACCGCGATTTTCACCTTGATAATACAAATGTCCTGCGCCTTTACCAAATGCGATTCCAAGATCAGTATGTGTTGCTTCTCCGGGTCCATTTACAGCACATCCCATCAATGCTACCGTCATTGGAGTTTTAACATCCTGTAACTTCTCTTCCATTTCGCCTGCAATTTTAAATAAATCTACCTCTAGCCTACCACATGTAGGACAAGCTACAATAGTAACTCCTTTACTTGCGAGTCCTAATGATTTTAATATCTCAAAACCAACGCGAACTTCTTCAACAGGGTCATCGGTCAAGCTAACTCTAATCGTATCTCCAATTCCAGCTGCTAATAGTGTTCCAAGCCCTACCGCTGATTTAACGGTACCGGACTTAGTTGGGCCTGCCTCTGTAACACCTAAATGTAGTGGATAGTCGTATTTTTCTGAAAAAAGCTTGTAGGCGCCAATCATCAAATTAACATCTGATGCTTTTAGAGATACGATAATATCCTCAAAATTATGTTCTTTGCATATGTCGATATGTCTTTTAGCGCTTTCCACCATAGCTTCCGCAGTTGGAAAGTTATATTTTTCTAATAAATCTTTTTCAAGGCTTCCTGCATTAACACCAATACGAATGGGGAGGTTAGCTCCTTTTACTTTATCTAATACTTCTTTAACGCGTTTTTTCCCACCAATATTACCTGGATTGATACGAATTTTATCAGCCCCGGCATCAACCGCCTCTAAAGCCATTCTATAATTGAAATGAATATCAGCAACCAATGGAACATTCATACGTTTTTTGATTTCATAAAGAGCTTTTGCGGAAGGCTTATCTGGAACTGTAATACGTATAATTTGACAACCAGCTTCTTCAAGCCTTTCCACTTCTTTTAAGGTTGCTGTAATATCGTGAGTTTTGGTAGTGGTCATTGACTGGACAGCGATGGCATGCTCTCCACCAATAATTAAATCACCTATCTTTACTTCTCTAGTTTTTTTACGTTCAATCATAATATTTCCCCTATAAAATTACAACGAACTAACCCTTAAATGGTTCATTCAAATATTCTTTTGCAAGATCCATTGCAGATGTATGATTGTTTAACCTGATACATCTTCTATACTCGCGCTTTGCATCCTGACGATAATTTTGAATATCATAGATGTTTCCCTTCAATAAAATAGCGCTAGAGAGCATTAAGTCTAGATCACTATCATACTCATCAATGCACAAATCTAAAAATTGCAATGCGCGATCATTGTCTTTTATTAGATAATAATAATACCCCCATAAATAGTACAGATACGGCTTATACCTCTTTTGATGATAAATTCTCTGACTGGGAAGTCTTTTATCTAATATATTCAAATTAGATTTTGCCTGATCTAGCATATCGTTCTGCAATAAGCTCAATGTATAATAAATCGTATAATCATAATTATTTGGATATTTTTCTGCAATCGTTTGACTTACAAATAATCCCCTTTTCTTATCTAGGTCGAAAAATTGATATACTACAGAAAGAACACTCATAGATTCCATCCAAGCCCATGAGCTTTCAGTTGCAGCAATCTCCATCTTATTAATTCCATTTAAACGGGACGGGCTAACCCCTAGGGTTTGAGCCGCAATCTGTATGATAGGGTTCCTTAATCCAGAATACCACTCTATAATACCTATTGGCAAATATACATCCTTTGCTTCTTTTGTATTCATTTCGACCTTCTGAATTGTCTTAAAACCTTTAAAGGCAGCATAAAATGTTGAAACATACTTTTTCTGCCCAAGGTAAATTCTCGCCTTTAAAGATTGAGTAGTTCCTAAATATAGTAAATAATCTGGATTATCTGGATAGACAGTGATTAACGAGTCATAAATATGTTCTATTTCATCCAATCTGGTTTCAAAATTATTGTAAACTGTTTTCGCTGCAAAGCGAGACTGATCATATTGATACCAAGCCGCAGCCCAAACTGTGTGTACAACCGGGTGATTTGCATGATCACTCCGAGCTGTTGATAGAATTTCAATACTTTTTTCATATTCATAATTAAAGAAAGCATCCACGCCCTCTCTAACGATAAGATCACCTTCGTATTGAGAAAAAAGATATGTAAAAGAAAAGGTTAGTAGGAAATTATACTTAATTAACCGCATTAATTATGCAATATTATTTTATAAATAACTTTGAAAGGTAGACTGCATTTCCATCTTTAAATGAATTATAAATCTGCGAATTTTTAACTCCAGCAAAATCCATAAACGCAGTTCGCAAGAACCTAGGGACATAATTTTTAATCATTTCCATTTTTTTATCATGAATTACATCTAATGCATTGATTACTTCAGAGGTTATATCGCTTTCATGAATAGATTGGAATTGTGAAAGTTTAAAAACGGTTTCCGTGTTTTTGATCATATCTTTACCTCTTAGATCGGCCCAGCTAAAATGACCACCAACCCTTAGCACGCGATAAGCTTCATTAACAAATGATTTCATATTCCCATAGCAATGAGATGATTCAACATTAATAATTACATCAAAAGTACCATCATCAAAAGGAAGGTTCTCAGCATCACCATTCACAAAATCTAAGTTTGATATATTATGGTGCAGTTTATTTGATAGCTTCGTTGCTGAAACTGAATAATCAAGCCCTGTCATATTTTTTGGATTATAGTATCGTGCTATAAACGATGCTCCGCCACCCCTTCCAGACCCAACTTCTAATACGCTTAAGCCTTCTAGTTGAATCTGCGATGCAGCATGATCGTATAATTGAATAAACATTTGATCATTTTCATCTTCAGGCTTTAACTTTTTGATTAACTCCTTATTAGCTGGTACATATCCATAATTCATAAATGTCCACCCGCTGTCATGCGCCCTCTTTCCTAGTCTTTGATACCACCATTTCCATATTAATTTTTGAAAGGAGGGAGAAATTTTTACTAGCGTAATAAATAACTTAGCAAGCATATTGACTCCAGAAATAACTAGTTAAATAACAGAGGATTTCTTGTTATAAATAAGCGCGGTGGATTCAACCGGATATTTTACCCGATAATAACAACCATCCTCTGGCGTCATTATTAGTTGGGTCAAGCTCCATTGACTTTGACCAAGCAGCCTTAGCGAGTGCTGCTTCTTTCATTTTCCAATAAGTTATTCCTAAGCCGAGGTATGTTTGAGAATCAGAAGGTTTTAATTCAATTGCTTCTTGATAAGCAGCTAATGATTCCTTATACATTCCTTTTTCTCTATAAAATCCGCCCAGTGTTCTCATTGAACCAGGAAGCCATGACGCAGAATTTCTATTAATGGCTATTGCTTTACGAAATGCAGTTTGACCTAAGCTTGATTGCCCTGATCGATTATACTCCACAGCTAGTATATAGTAGGCTTGAGGCAATAATAGATTGACCATTTCATTTTTTGGATCATAATAAAGCAAATCCTCCCAAGCAGAAGCTGCGCGACCCCATTCGCTTGCTTTATAATAACCCAATCCCTGCTTAAAGCGTACATCCTCATCTGATGGATTAAGGCGTATTGCATCGCTGTAGGTAAGTGCGGCGTATAAATGCTTTCCCTGGCTTGAATATAAATCACCAAGGGCTACATACGACTCATCATGTGTTGGGTCATTTTTGATTGATTCTTGGTAACTTGATTTGGCATTTGCCATATCGCCCATACCTTCAAATGCCGTGCCTTTAAGTAAAATAAATGCTCCGTGGTTTGGAAACATATCCTGACCGCTTTGAGCTAATCTAGCTGCATATTCATAGTTAAATTCATCCAAGCTCTTTCTAATTCTACTAATTTGCTGCGCTGGACCAGCAGGATCTTTTTGGGCAGACTTGGCTAATATATCATCTGAAAATGAGCGCTTCTCCTTTTGTCCAAAAAAAGTGGCCATGGCTTCTATCGTCGCTCTATGGCTAGGTTGAATATCAAGAGCCTCATCAAAAGCATGGCGGGCTTTTGTCATTTGATCAAATCTAGCGTAGTAGGCACCCAAATGAAAATGAGCATCGGCATTTAATGGGTTCTGTGCAGCTAATTTTAAATATATCTCTTTAGAATCATCAAAGCGTCCAACCGCTTCATAATTTCTTGCAAGATCGACTTGCTTTCTAAAATCATTTGGTTCAGATCTAGCCGCTCTTTCAAGTTCGTTCGTTGTGGGGGTTCTCTGTAGTTTGATTGTCTCAATCTTTTTATTCTGTTTATTTTCTAAAATATTTGTTGCTCGAGCTAGGTTTCTTGTGCTCATTTCAAACGCTTCAGCAATATTATAGATATCATTTGCATATTTTACAGGACTAATTGTAGGAATATCAGCCACCTTCGGCATTCTAGCTTTGGTAGGCTTACGTGATGCTGAGCTTTTGCCTGATTTTTTTAATATGCTTGATAATTGTTTAACGCGCTTTTGGTTTGATGAGGTCGGGTTTAATCTTAAAGCTTTTTGAAAATCTTTTAAAGCACCTGCATAATCTTTCTTTTTTGCTTTGCCGCTACCTCGCTTAGCATATTTTGATGCTTGAGCTGCTTGCTTGCTTGATACTTTTTTCTTAGAGGACTTGCCACCGCTTTGTTTTTTTGCTAAAGCAGTTAATTGCTGCACCTTCTTCTTGTAGTTTGAGCTCGGATTTAACTGGTAGGCTTTTTTATAATCGGATAGAGCTCCTCTAAAATCTTTCTTTTTTGCCTTGGCGCTACCTCGCTTAGCATATTTTGATGCTTGAGCAGGGTTTTTCTTTTTTGATTGCGCTACAAGAATCGTATTGGATGTGATTTCTGGAGCAATACCTAAAAAAAGTAAGGCCAAACAAAAGCGGATGGTCCATATATAAAATAAACGGTTCATGACTTGCTAATTTATGAAAAGTTTAATTTAATTTTCTTTAGGTTTTTTGCAGCAAATTTCAAGCTTTTCATATGCCTCTTGGTTAGCTAATTTATCATTAACACTGTACCCGATAGAAGAAATCTTATTCTCGATGCTGTTTAGATCAATAACATTGGCATTATAAATTACCTGGCCAGACTTATTTTTTAAATCTACTGTAATTTTCTTAACTCCTTTGAGCTCAAGAAGTGATTTTTCAACGTTAACTGAGCACATTAAGCATTGCATTGACTCTAATACAAGATCGGCTGTTCTTTTATCATAGCTACAGCTTATGCAAACAACAGACAATAAACTAATAATCAATTTTTTCATACTATGCTAATAATAAATTTAATAACGCTGCGGTTTATGCGGTCCTATCGCCCAAACAGCGCTTAAAACTACATAGCTATTATTATTCAAACCAGACTCATTTAATAATTTAAACCGAAAGGCTATACTATCATCAAATGGGGCAAAAGCTCCATATATCCCATAAGAACTTGACTCTTGATCCTTCAATCTATATGACCAATGATCTGCAATTATTCCTAGATGGTATTTTTTGTTAAACTGCCTTCCAGCGATAATATAAGCTGATGCAAGCTCTTCATCTGGATGGTAACTTATTCCAAGATGATCGGAATAGATTTTACTAGAATAATATTCCATTTGAATCAAAAATGATCGATATTGTTTTGATTGGTTTTTCATTTGTAAATCAAAACCTATGGATTCCTTCTCTCTGCCGTTAAGCATATTTAACCCTAAAGCAAATTTTGAAGACTTATTAATTGCAAATTCCTGATTAAATCTATAAGCAAATGAAAAACCTATTGTAGAGTCGCTCTCAATGTTTGCAGGTTCATGTTGGTGGCCACTATAATTTGACACTTCCCCAATGCTATTCTGCAAAATATTAATACTAAAATAATTTTCCCACGCTAAAGGAAGATTGCTTATTGTAGAAATACCTAGAGTTGACCAGCCATGCATTCCAAATAAATTAGTTATAGATTTTGGGGCAGACATAAAATTATAAGTGTGCTCATGCTGTTTATTAATTATTCCAAAATTTGGACGAAAATAGCCAAGTTTGATATTTGAAGTAAATCTTGAAGGTTTTTTAAAATCGATGTATACCTCCTCAACGCTTGCTCCTCCACCTGCAAAGTGATTTGTTACATACGCCATAACCATAGCATTTGGTTGAATATTACCCATCAACACCAACTCCAATCCGTGCGATCGAAAAGAAGAATCTTGTGATGATATGCTTAGATCGCTCAGTGCGCTTATCGAAATATTCTTTTTGTTGAATAGCTGACTAAAAACTATTGAGTGACCCAAAACCATATAAAATAATAGCTCTTTCATCAATTATCGCAGTTGGCTATGGATTTTAGATAAATGTTATTTTGGAAACTTAATGCTGCAGCCAAATGCTTTGGTTTCAGCTAGATCGATTGACTTTCCATTGCCAATCGCTGTAATCGCATCCATTAGATAGTGTTCTTTGACTTTTTTTCTATTTGGTGCATTATCATCAATTGCTCCCCGGTAAACAAGCTTTCCGTTTCCGTCAAATAAATAGATATGTGGGGTATAGCGTGCCCCAAATGCTGTTGCAAGCTTCGCCCCTTCATCAAGGGCATATAAAAAATCGTGTCCATATTTTTTGGTAAAACGCTTCATATCATCCATGTCTTCTCCCCCATCGCGCTTACCTGCATTAGGGTTAATAGCAATAAATCCTATTTTATTTAATTGGCTGGCTTTAGCTAAATCATTGTATCTATCCTGCCACCTAACAACCCAAGGGCATGTATTGCATGTGAAATTGACAAGCAGTCCATTTTCCATCATAACATCAGACAAGCTAACCTTGTTACCATTGATATCTTCCATCTTGATAGATGCCAGGGGGATGCTTGATCCCAATGGAAGGTCCCCTGCAAATGAAAGCGTGAATAATAAAGTGGCCATTAAAATATTTTTTATATACTGCATTCTTGCACCTCTAGTTGATACGATAAATTAGTTCAATTTTTTTTCTCAAAACAGCTCAATACAAATCTTTAACATTCAATCCTAAGTAAGTCATCCCATTTTGTTGTATAGCATGGAGAAAGTCTTTCTTGTTTTAATTGCCATCTGCTAGTCATCCCTTGCGAACCAATATGAATAGTGCTCCTGCCCATCGCCTGATTAATAAAATCTACTACATTATTCAAATTCTTTCTCTTAATTCTGTTTTGATCAATATCAAATATATTCATTTGGATCTGATTCTGAGGGATAATATCGCCAACAATAACTCCTGATTTTTTGTATGCCATCCCTTCTTTATAAATAGATTTCAGCAAATTTTCTGCAGCATTAACAATATCCAATGTGTCATTAGTAGGAATATCAAAACTACTAGACTTGTATCCATGGTAATAATCATCTGATGCGCTAAATGGGTTTGTATTAATAATAACGCTCACATACCGCGCGCAACCTTTTTCCTGCCTTAATTTTTCAGCGCACCTTACCGCATGTGCAGCAATAGATTCTTTGAGTAATTGGAAACGCGTTACATCAATGCCAAATGATCTGGAAGTGCATATATTTTTCTTTGGCGAGGGATTTGTATCAATTGAAATGCATGGTTTCCCTTTTAGTTCGTGCTGTATTTTTAGGCCCATAATTGTCATTTTATTTAAAACCCAGTTTTCATCTAATCCAATAAAATCATAAGCACTCTTCACTCCGTAGCTATCTAGCATTGTTGCATATCTTGACCCTATACCCCATACCTTTGATATCGGCATTGATTTTAGTATATCTTCAATTTGATTTTTACGACTCAATATATAAACACCTTTAGCATAGCGCTTAGCAAAATGATTGGCTACTTTAGCGAGGGTTTTAGTTTTAGCAATACCAATAGAAATAGGAATCCCGGTATGCTTAACTACCGTATCACGCATCTGCGATCCAAGCTTAAAATAATTTTCAATTCCAGAAAAATCCATAAAAGCTTCATCGATGCTATAAACTTCAATCTCTGGTGATAAAATATCAAGAAGCGACATAACTCGTTTTGACATATCGCCATATAATGCGAAGTTTGTAGAAAACACATTTACATTATTTTGCTCAATAAGTTTTCTGGCCTTGAATACCGGCTGGCCCATTCTAATCCCAAGCGCCTTTGCTTCATTGCTTCTAGCAATGACACAACCATCATTATTGGATAGTACGATAACGGGTTTATTCTTCAAAGCAGGGTTAAATACACGCTCACAGGAAGCGTAAAAATTATTGCAATCAGCGAGCGCAATCATCGGTTGTTGTGAATTGTGTGAGTTACGACGCCCCATACCTCAAACTCCACAGAGTCTGTAATATTAATATCGGGATAATCATTAGATAATCCTTCTGCCTTAAGGCAAATACTTCCATTCTTCAGTAAATATCTTTTAACAGTAAACTCCCCATCAACAATAGCCACTACAATATCTTTGTTTTTTGGCTCTAAGGATTTATCAACAACTAATAAATCACTGTCACTAATACCAGCTTGCTCCATCGAATGTCCTTTGGCAATGATAAAAAAAGTTGCCGCAGGGTGCTTGACGAGATATTTATGAAGATTTAAATCAACATCAAGGTAATCATCTGCAGGTGAAGGGAATCCCGCGGATACCCCGCTTTCATAGATATGAAGTTTCTTTAAACTCTCATTTTCAATTGAATAAAATATTATCTGCTCTTTTTTAGACGCCTCAGTCATGGCCTATAAGTTCTCTAGGATTGCTTTGGATATTTGAATGTCTTGCACTGCAACGCCTGTCAAATCAGCAATTGTAATTTGCTCTTGATCTGTCCTGCCTTTAGAGGCGCCTGATATAATTTCACCTAACTCTAAAGTATCATTTATAGAAAATCCATCTTTTGATGCTTGATAGATCTCGCCACGCTCTTTGCTTTGTGCCCTACTATCCGTAACAACCATATCTGCCTGCAGTAATACATTGGAGCTTAGTTCGCGCTTAGATACAGTATCAGAGCCCATAGCTGTTATATGCGTTCCTGGATTAATTTTATCAATTATAGCGTCTTCGCTGGGTGTGCAAGTTATAATTAATTGGCAGCGATCAATGACGTCATTGATATTGGCTGTTGTCGTGATTTGATATCCATACCTACTCATCGCTTCTTTATAACTTGATAATGAATCTGGGCTTCTACCCCAAGTTATAACATTATTGCAATCAATAATCTCTTTTAGGTAGCGCAATTGCAATCTTGCCTGTATACCGGTTCCCACTATACCAATATACTCAACATTTTTAGGTGAGAGATATTTTGCAGTAATTGCACCAGCAACCGCTGTGCGAATATCCGTCAGATAGCATTCGTCTTGTAATATTGCTACTGGCTGACCTGTTTTTTGATTGAATACTAACATCATGCCGTTTCCTGCGGGAAGACCAATTGATGTATTTTTGTAAAAACCAGAGGCAATTTTAATCACATAAATCTCATCTCCTTTTATATATCCATATTTAATATGAACATCACCAGGTGGAGACTGAAAGCTTAGCTCGCCTACAGGAGGAACCACTACTAAGCCATTAGAGTATGCTGCAAACCCTGCTTCAATTTCTGATATTAGATCCACTTTTGGTAAAATAGATTTAATACGCTCTAAACTAATGATCTGCATTAAAGTATTGATTTTAAAATAGTGCTACTAATATTGCCACCGCACATAACCAAGACAACTGTTTTGCCTTTGAGCTGATCTTTATGATTCATAAATCCGGCAATTGCGGTACCAGCTGCTCCTTCAATCAACTGATGATGCTTTTCTACGCCAATTTGAATTCCTTTTGCAATCTCATCTTCAGAAACCAAGCTAAAATCATCAATAATTTCTTTGCACATTTTGAACGTCATCGATCCAAATTCAACTCCACCGGCCGTCCCATCAGATAAAGTTGGCTCAGATGGTAGGTCTAATTGTTTTCCTGCCTTCAAAGATTCATACATAACACAAGAATTTTTTGGAGATACGCCGTACATCTGGATAGACTTATTATTAGATTTGAGATAACCACCTACACCCGAAATAAGCCCTCCTCCACCTACTGATATAAATACCGCTTCAACATCTTTTAGATCTTGCCAGATTTCTACCCCCATGGTGCCCTGGCCGCATACAATCGCTTCATCGTTGTAAGGAGAGATATACGTAGCTCCAGTAGTTTTTGATATCTCCTGTGCTCTTTCTTCGGCATGAATACAATCATCGCCATAATACTCAACTTCACCTCCTAGATTAAGAATGTTTTCAACCTTATTCTTATGCACGTTCTCCGGCACAACGATTTTACCTTTTATTTCCAACATAGACATGGCTAGCGAGCAAGCAGCGCCATGATTACCGGTAGATGCAGTAACAACTCCA
>CAYLUE010000004.1:9393-53361 GCA_964386795.1 uncultured bacterium | reverse complement strand
ACCAAGGATTCTTCCAGTGGAATGGTACTTCTCACGGCTCTGCCGGTAACTACCCAAAGGGTATGGGAAGTGTTATTTTTGCTGAAGGTATTCTATGGGGTGTGAAAGCTACCGATAAGTACGGTGTGGATGCTACCACTGGTGCAATCAAAACTGATGGATCTGGTGATGGTAAACCTCGTATCCGTGTGAACGGCTCGATGTACAATACTGGTCTAAAGGCCGGTAAAGTACTTCGTGATGCTACCGGTAAAATCTTGACTAAAGACTATTCTGAGAACTACCGTGATCAGCAGATCTGGAGAGTTCGTAAGGACTGGAGTACAGGTGATCTAACTGTGGATGCTTCCATTCTTCGTGATATTAGCGTAGCTGATGTTACCGAAGCGATGATTGCAGCTGATAAAGCACAATATGAACATGACTGGAAAGAGTGGCCTGCAGATGAAGGTGCACCATACGATGATGTTGATGGTGATGGTACATACACTGCTGGTACTTGGAGCTCTGAGAACAACGCATGGGTTGGTGATGTACCGGGTGTTCCTGGTTCAGACCAAACCGTTTGGACCGTTGCGAACGACCTACCTGATGAATATGCTGAAGGTGGCGTTGTAAGTGTGTCTGAAGGTGGTTGGGGTTCTCCTCCTGTTGGTTTTGAAATGCAGCTAACCCTATGGGGTTATGACTTCCCATTCTCAAACCCAATTTCGAGTATGATGTTTAAGCGTGCTCGTATGATTTATGTTGGACTACCTGGTGGTCCAGCCGATGCTAAACTAGATACGGTGTACTTTACACAGTGGTCAGACCCTGACCTTGGTACGTATACTGATGACTATGTAGGTTGTGATACCACGCTAAGTCTCGGTTATGTATACAATGGTAATACATGGGATGATCAGTTCTTAAGTTCTTTTGGTAGTCCAGTTCCCGCTGGTGGATACGACTTCCTTGAAGGACCTAAGGTTGATGTAAATGGCGATGGCGTACTTGATACATTAGGCATGACTAGTTTTGTATACTTTGCAGCGGGTTCCTCTGTGAGTGACCCATCAACAAGAGTATACGCTGGTACATTGCAGTGGTTTAACCTCATGGAAGGTTTCTTACCACGACCTGAGTATCCTACGCAGCAACCATTTGTTGACCCAATTACTGGTTTTGCAGAAACTTATGTATTGGCAGGTGATCCTACTTCAGCTACTGGCTGGGTAGATGGTATTATCCTTCCTCCTGGTGACCGTAGACTTGTGATGAACACAGGTCCATTTGAAATGGTCATTAACGACACACAAGATGTTGTTGTTGGTTTAATTGGAGGACTTGGAATAAACAACCTATCATCTGTTGCTGTATTAAAATACAATGACAAATTTGCACAGTTTGCTTATGATAATGACTTTAATCTTCCTAACCCTCCACCTGCACCAAGCGTGTCGGTTTTTGAAGGCGATGGATATATTACATTGAATTGGGCAGAAACTTCTGCTTACACTAATTCAGAAAGTTATAATCAAGCTGGATTTAAATTTGAAGGTTACAAAGTATATCAACTACCAAACGCGACAGCAAGTGCTTCTGATGGTGCGGTGGTTGCTATCTATGATAAAGTGAATGGTGTTAAGGTTATTAGTGAGCCTGCTCTTGATGGAGCGACAGGACTATTCTTTGAAAAGCCTGCTCATGTAGGTGGTGACTTCGGTGTGAGCCGTATGGTTGTCGTCAAGAATGACGCGCTTAAGAATCGTCCAATTACTAATGACCGTCCATACTATTTTGGTGTTGTAGCTTATGCTTATCTTGAAGATAATGCTGGCGCACCATTTAAATCACTCGAGTCATCACTTCAGATCACTACTATCACTCCTAAGAAGCCTAACCCAGGTACTTCTTATGAAGTAGATACTGGTGATTATTTTGATATGGCCCATAGCGCTGGTACAAGCGATGGTCAAGGTCGTATCGAAGTGATTGATCCAGGTGCTGTAACTGGACATAATTATAAAGTTACATTTGAAGATGATGGTGCTGGTACACTATTATGGAATGTAACAGATGTTACTACAAGCAATAAGGTTTTAAGTGGATATACTCAGGGTGGAACTTTCTCTGACCCTGGTTATCCTGCTGCGGATGGTATGGCATGGAAAGTGACCGGACCTCCAAATGCATTTAAGAACTTTATTGTTGTAGCGAATGCAGATGGTAGCTGTACTGAAGAAGCTCCTTGTCAAGGTTCTCAAGACTGGGGCGGATTCCCAACTGCTTACACCGGACGTAACAACCAGTCAGATGGCAAAGGTTGGTTCTTCCATGGTGGTGGAGCCGCTGGTAACAGCTATGATAATATGATTTCACGAATCATTAGAGGAAGCGGATGGACTTATCTAATTCCTGATGATTTTGAGTATCGTTTTACTTATGATGATGATAACTATGCATGGGCAGCTTATACTTCTGGTGCCCTATCCAGAGTTCCATTTGAAATGTGGAATGCTACAAAGGGCTACAGACTGATATCATGGTTCTATGATTATGATGGAAATGATAAGTTTGGTCTACATGCAAATGACCACCCAGGTTCTGGTGGAGCAAATGATCCCTATACAGACTGGCACTACCCACACTTACCATTAGATACATCTGCTGGTGAAGCTGGATACCAAGCATGGCTTGCTTCAGCAATTGCAGGCTGTGGTACCGCTGCGGATGCAGAGGGTAACTATACCGCTTGTACAGGAAGTGCTCGCGGCTTAGACCAAGAAGGTTCTGAGGTAATGGGACGTAACGTTTGGTTCGTATGGAACCTTGATGATGTCTCTGATGGAACTATCGATGCAACTGCTGGCGGAGGATGGGATGCTACCGGAACATACGCGGCTGGTGGTAATCAAGGCATGGAAAAAGGATCAGTCCTTAGAATTGTTACCAATAAAACAAATCAGCTTACTGATGAGTTTACGGTAACAGCGCCTAAGCAAGCATCATCAGATCCTGTAGAAGATGTGAAAATGATTAATGTATTTCCTAACCCATACATGGGCCGTCATGAGCTTGAAGGAACAGATTCTGTGCTCCCACTGCCTAAGTATGTAACATTCAATCATCTTCCAACATCTCAAGATGTTTATTTCAAAGTATTCAATGTCGCTGGTACAATGGTAGCTAACTTCCAGAAGTCTACTACTACACAGTATCAGAGATGGAATATGAGAAATTCAAATGATTTCCCATTGGCAAGTGGTGTGTATGTCATTCATATTGACATGCCAGGACTTAACACTTCAAAGGTATTGAAGTTTGCCATGGTCACTGAAGAAGAATTCTCAAAACGCTTTTAAGGCGAGAAGGATAACATGATTATGATTAATAAAAGAATAATTGCGATCACAGCTGTATTAGCATTCTCTCTTAATGCCTTAACGGCTCAAGGAAGATTCGAATACGGTGGTGACCTAGCTGGGGGTGCCAGAAATGGTACTTCTTCAGCTGTGTCTCTGCTCATCCCTCAGGGCGCTGCTTACTTAAGTGGTGGCGGTGCTGTGGCAACAGCTACTGGAGTTGGTGCTGCATACTGGAACCCTGCAGGAATGGCTAGAGCAATGAACAATCTAGAAACTACGTTTTCACAGCGTTCACACTTTGCTGACATGTCAGTAATGTTTGCAGGTGCTGCTGTTAAACTGGGTAAAAACTCATTTGGTATATCTGTTAGATCGCTAGATGTTGGTGAAATCGCAGTGACAACAGTATACGCACCCGATGGAACAGGTGAACAATTTTCACCTAGCAACTTTACTGCTGGATTAACTCTTTCACGCCAGATGTCTGCTAAGACTTCTATGGGTGTTACTGTTAATACGACTTCAGAAGGGTTTAGACGAGTTAAAGGTACTGCAATGACAATTGATGCTGGTGTGCAGTATGTTGACTTTTTAAACGTTACTGGACTTGATGTTGGTGTTGCTGTAAGAAACTTTGGTAGACCTATGCGCTACGAAGGTTCTGGTTTATTAACAAAAGCAGTTGAAGTTGGAACTGATCGTTTGACTCAGTTTATGTCAATTGAACCTGCTGAATTTGATGTACCTATGTTATTTGAAATGGGTGCAGCTTATGATGTTATGCCAGGAATGCAAGTTGCAGGATCTTACGAAAGCAACAACTTTGAACAGGATAAGATGAAGCTAATGGGTTCATACTCATTACCTGGTCTACTTACTGTTCGCGCAGGAATGCTAATGGAAATGGAAACTGTTGAGCGTACAGATGACTCAAGAACTACTACGGTAGATGAAGCATCTGATAAAGTCAAAATTGATAACATGTATGATGGTATTTCTTTTGGCGGAACCGTATATCTTCAGAGATATTTAGGTATTAATGCATCTATTGATTATGCATACATACCAACTGGTTTCGACGGCTTTGACGCGAGCTCTGTTTTCACATTGAACGTTGGATTCTAGTTTAAACTAGATGACGCTTTTAAAAGCCTCGCACATTTTGAATGTGCGGGGCTTTTTTATTTATACTTAACTTGTCCATTATGATTTACAGGCGATTAATTTCAAAGCCTATTATTTTGGCAGCTATATTTATATTTGGTTGCTCTAAGAATTCCCCAAAGACCTCATTCAATAAAGTAGACCATAAAGAGCCTAGCGTTAGTTTTGCTGACTTTATTGGTAGCAACCAATGCCAATCCTGCCATGCAGATATCTATGATCAGTGGAAAGGCTCTACGCATGCAAGCGCCGGCGGTCCAGCGACTGCTGAAAATATTATTGCCCCATTTAATGGTAATCCAATAACCCTGAACGATGCGGTTGTATACCCAGAGAAAGTTAATTCTACGTACCAATTTAGAATTACTGAACTCAATGGAGACTTGAGACAAACTATTGTCGTTGAAGCGGTAGTTGGTAAGGGGTTGATGTATGGGGGCGGTACGCAAACATTCTTTGGTCAATACGATGATGGCACCTATCGATTCTTACCTTTTGATTATAGTAAACATGAAGATACTTGGTTTGTTCAGCTTAAAAAAGATGAAAAGTGGGTTAAAATAGATTCCCAGTTAAATTTAGATGAACTGTATAATTCGCCACCGCACCGCACGCTCGGCGAAATAGATGATATCTCTAATTGCCAACAATGCCATGGCAGTCAAATTCTTGCCAAGAAAATAGATGATGTATATGATGTTAAGTTTACATCCTTATCCATTAATTGTGAATCCTGTCATGGTCCTGCAAAAAATCATGCGACTATCATGTCAAACATTGTTCAAAATGTTGTGAATGAATATCAAACGATTGGTATTGAAACCGCGGTAGGTATTAGCACCAATGAAAGTTTAAATATGTGCTTTCAGTGCCACGCGGTTAAAGCACCTATCAAAAATAATTATTTACCGGGGGAAAACCTGGAGGAATTTTATTCATTAAAATTGCCCTTACTTGGCAATGAAAACCCATTTAGCTTAAATGGGCGCATAAAAACATTTGGCTATCAGTTAAATCATTTATTTAGCGATTGCTTCCTCAGTGGATCCATGGATTGTACCAGCTGCCATAACCCCCATAGTAATGATTACCAGGATATCTCCAAAAACGCCTTAATTGGCCGTTTTGATGATAATCAATGCCTTTCTTGCCATGTAACAAAATCTAGCGATATTGCCGCGCATACCTACCATAAACCCGAATCTGAGGGCAGTAGCTGTGTTGCTTGCCATATGCCTGCAAGACAACATCTAGCGATCGGTACAGAAATAAAGTATACGCGCGCTGATCACACCGTTTCTATTCCTAGGCCTAGCTTTGATGCTTCCCAGGGTTTTGCATCGGCCTGTAAGCAGTGTCATTCAGATATATCGGATCAGGAGCTACAGATAACGGTCAATGATTGGTATGGCGAGATCAAGCCCTTGCATCCCGTGATAGCAAATCGTATGAAAATCAATGAGCGTACCACTGGAGCTGATGCGGCAAAAGTATTACTGCAACCTGACTACGAACACCCCATGGGTCAATTTGCAAATCTCAGTTATTTTATTAAACGCTACCTATCACCAGGAATGTCCTATCTAGATCTTCAGATCATAGAAAAGCTGATTGATTATACCGAGCATGATGACCTTGACATTAAAGCATTAGCATATGCTGGACTCCATTATAGTCAGCATAATAACCCTCAAGTAAAACGATTTTTAGTTACCGAAATCAATAAATTAGGTCAAAAGGAAGAGCCTGTTCGAAGAAGATGGGGTTTGATATTAGATTATTTTGGAAGTGTTTTTTTCCTATCCGGAGATAAGGCCAAGGCTATTGAGTGTTATGAGCTTGCTTCTGAGATTCTACCCGATGATGCTACCATCATAAATAATCTATCTAAAGCTAGGTCTTAATTATTAAATAATTGATTTAGCGCAATGATCAATTGTTCATAGCCAAGATTTTGACCAAAGTAGTATTCTCCACTTTGATTTTGTAAAATCAATTCCCAATGTAAATGCGATTCATCTCGCGTTCCTAGCGTGCTTGGTTCGGTTCCTGAGTTACCCGATTTTGCAAATATTTCTCCAGCCTTAATTGTATAGCCCGGTTTTATTGCAGAATTAATTTCTGATAAATGGGCATAAATCGTTATCGCTCTATAGCCATTGAATAGTTCAAATCCGTGATCGATTATTACAGCTTGCCCAAGTAGAAGTTCATTAAAAATATCAGAGGGTGTGCGATCAAGCAGCGCTGCCCTTTTCAACATTTCTCTTCTGAAATCTGCAGGATACTCTTTATATGATAGGTCTGATCTGATAATTATTCCATCGGCAACTGACACTACGGGTGTACCCCAATTTGAAAAGAAATCGATACCCCTGTGTATTCCAGATCGATAGCTTCTAGGTGCATTAGGCAACCTAGAGGCTTTGGTAGGGATATCTAAATTAGCAATTGGCAGCGCAAGTTTTGTTGAGGCGCTAATTTGATCAAACTCTGGGGGATTTGGATTGATATTAAATAAAGCATGTATATAATTATGATTAGTAAATGATTGGATATTCTTTCTTAATAATGGAAATATGTATGCTGTATCTAGTGTAAAATAAAACTGAACTGTACCATCTTTTTGTTTTATCTCCCGCAAGGTTCTTTTGGTTAAGCTTGGAGCAATTTTATTGCTTGTTATTGCTGCCACCATTGATAGCGTAGAATCATCCATATTTGGCTGAAGAGTTTTGATTAAGTATTCAATTGAAAGGGGCTTTTCTGCCTGAAGGATTAATTGATTAACATTGGAGAGATTGCTATCGGTGATAATTTGAGCACCCAAACTATCATCATAAAAGACAATTTCTGATAGAACATTTTCCCTATTAGATTCTACAATTGGCTGATTAACAGTCTGAGCGCAGCTGATCAATAATAATTGACAGCCAATACAGCCAATGATAAAGGAATTAAATGATTTTATTGAGCTCTTTAATTGCATCCAGATAAATATTAGTGGGAATACCAGATAACGTTTTTTTGCAGTAGCTGTTGAAAATTGATTCTTTGCCGCTACTATAATTATATTTTTCATCCAGAACTATTTGAATGGTCAATATATCAGAAACCTGTAAACATTCTAACAAAGAGTATTCATATAACGACCAAGCCATTGGTGTAAACAATAACCCATCTGCCCAATTATGGTTTCTTTGAATAAAATTAATTGCAGCATATGCCTTATGGGTTTGCAAGATTTTTATATCAGCGTTGATATCTTTTGCAGAGCGCTTCAATGCTGTATTGATTTTCCCCAATGTAACATTATCCCCAATTTTTGCAGATGCTTTACCAATTAAATTCAGATTAGGACCGTGTAGAACAAGTATATTCATTTTAATCAATTATCTTATTGGCATAATATGGCCAATAATATATCCTATTAATATTCCAATCGATAAGGCCAGGGTAAGCACTCTTGATTTTACCATTTCCTTGCTGTAGCCTTTTTTTATTGCTACCGCACCCACAAAGGATCCAGTGGCTTGAATGACCCAAATAATAGGAAGCGCAAATATTTTTACTATAAATGGACCAATTAATGGTAAGGCGCCAATAAGAGCAGCAAGCCCAGCAAATGCTTGTGTAAATACACCAATTAAGACCGTACCAAAGACAACTGCCTTCTTATCAATTCCATATTTCAACGCTACAATGATTATAGAAACAATAACCGTCCAAACAATGATATGCTTCCAATGTGCTTTAAGATATTCTCTCATTTTAACTAACTCCTAATAGGGATTGTGCAATTAAGAAATAAAAAGCAACACCAAGAATATCGATTGCCGTGGTTACAAAGGGGCCGGTTGCAATTGCCGGGTCAACATCAAATCGATTTAATATTAAAGGAACTAACGATCCAATCGTTGCAGCTAGAATCATCGACACACAAATACTTAAACCTACTACAAATCCAAGCAGTGGGGAGGTATCAATAAATTGAAAGATTGCAAACACGCCAAGCAGAATTCCATAGAGAATACCCAAAATCAACCCAACACGCATTTCTTTAAATAATACTTTTACCGAATTTTCAAAGCTGACCCTACCGGTTGCTAATCCTCGAACAATCATTGTAGAGGATTGTGTCCCAACATTTCCACCCATACCAATAATGACAGGGATAAATGCTGCCAATGCTATCGCGTTTTCTAAAATATTATCGAATATTCCAATAATAAATGCTGCCATAATGCCACCAATCCAACTCGCGAATAACCACGGCAAGCGAATACGGGCATTCTCCCATGAAGATTTAAGTAATATTTCCCTATCTTTACCTGCTCCAGCAAGCTGCAAAAAGTCTTCCGTTGCTTCTTCGCGAATAACATCAACCACATTATCAACAGTCACAATACCAAGAAGTTGTTCATCAGAATCAACAACGGGTACAGCCAAAAAATTATATTGTGAAACTATCCTTGCAACTTCTTCTTGATCGGTTTCTGGCCTAACCACTTGAATGTTTTTTGACATAATATCTTTGAGCATGGTATCACCATGAGTGGTTACTAAATCTCGAAGTGAAATTACCCCGGTTAACCTTCCATCATCATCTAATGTATATAAGTAAAAGACCATTTCAGCATCTTCTTGGTCTTGAAGGGCATAAATCGCTTCCCTAGCCTTTGTGTCTTCATGCAAAGTGAATACATCGGTATGCATGAGAATTCCTGCACTATCTTCAGGATAGGCCATCATTTCTTCAAGCTCTTCTTGCTCTTCAACTTGTAACAATTCAATAACCGAAGCAGCGAATTTGCCATCTATAAGACCCATTAAATAGGCTTGTTCATTAGAGCTTGCCTCTTCTAATATTTCGGCAAGCCTGTTTGGTGTCTCATTTTCAATTAATCGAGTCGTAATGGATTCATCCAATTCATTTAAAAACTCAACAGTTTCTTCAGAAGCAGACATACTTGAAAAAATAGAATCTTGCTCGGTATCATTAAAATATCTAAAAATTAGCGCTAGATCTGCGGGGTGCGTTTTATCGATCAACTTAACAATGTTGGTTTTTGCGTGTCTGCGTAGTAGCCTTCTAAATGTGTCTCTAAGAATCGTGATTTCTGAGCTATACATTTCCTTTTTCATTTTAGGCCCTACTTTCATATGGCATCTGTTTTAGACTGAACCAAAATGCATATGCCCCGATGGTTAAAAGCAATGGATTGACATGGCCATTCCACAACAGTGCGCTTTCTGCATTCTCGCCAAGGAATATGAATAACATCGAGGTTCCATTAATTGCCATATGCATTATTATAGAAGGAAAAATAGATTGTGTGAGCCAGGATAAATATCCCAATAGCAGCCCCATAAAATAAATTTGAATAGCCCAATATGGATTAAAATGTATTGCTGCAAAAAACAAGCTAGAAATCAATATTGCACGGGTGACATCTTGCCAGGTATCCTCCAAATATCTTTGCAAAAAACCTCTAAAAACCATTTCTTCTCCAATGGGCGCAATAACAACAACAGTGAGTACCACCAGTATTAACGATATGGGGTTTCCAGGGGCAAGCATAGTATCTAAATCCAAAAAAGATTGCGGAATAGGAAACACCATGTCAATTAAAATATTCATTTCACTTGAAAGCAGTACCGCTCCAAAGGATAAAATTAATGAGAGAAACACCATTTGTTTTGAAATTTTGTTGAGCCGAAAATTATCAGAAAGATTAAATCCATTTTTTACTAAGAAGAAAGCACTTGGTGCAACGAGAAAAATTTGAGCCAGAAATAATGCAACATAAGAAAGTATTCCAAGGTTGGACCCAGAAAGGATAGACGGGTCTAAGGCACTAAATATCGCAGCGATAAATAGAGAACACAGAAACGAAAAAATAACGATTCCAAAAGCAAGCCGTACTGTTAATACTCGGCTCATAGGGCTCCAAATCAACTTTATCCATAATGCTGTAAATTACCACTTTATTTACCAATGGTGAAACAAAGCAATTATCGCGCTAATTTGCTTAAAAAAATACCCATTGCAACGCCAACATTTAGTGATTCGCCCTTACCAATCCTAGGGATTGAATATATTTTGTCTAATTTTGATTTTATTTTATTATTGATACCATGGGCTTCGCTTCCCATAACAAGCACCCATTTTTGATCTGGGCTTTTTAATTGATCCAATGGTTTTCCTTCAGCGCTGGCACCAATCCAATGATAATTATTGATTAGATCCAATTTTTCTTGACCCAAAAAACGTAATTGAAAATGGCTTCCCATTGCCGATGCAACTACTTTTGGATTAAATGGATCTATGCATCCTTTAGATAGGATTATTTGGTCTAAACCGAACCATGCTGCGGTTCTTATTATGGTTCCCATATTGCCTGGATCAGAAATTTGATCAAGAAAAATGGCATTTCTATTTGTATCAAACCTTTTGTATTCGGGAAATTTTGTTACCACTAAAATTCCCGATGGAGTAACTGAATTAGATAATTGATTCATCTCTTTTTCAGTTATCTCATTCAATAAATCCTTATTGATCTTACTTATTAAATTGTCATTTTTCGATTTGAATTCTTTCGTATATAATACGATATCTATGATAGCACCATCATCAATTATTGATTCAACAGACCTTATTCCCTCTACCAAAATTTTTTTGTGCTCTTGGCGAAACTTTTTTTGTTTTAAGGATTTTATTTTTTTAAATGAATTATTACTAATCAATTTGCTCGGTATTCAATGTTGCCATTAAGGATAGTATATAATACTTTTGTATCTAAAATCTTTTCATCAGGAATAGTAACAAGATTTTGAGAAAAAACTGCAAAATCAGCATATTTCCCTATTTCAATAGACCCTTTTATTTTTTCTTCAAACGCTCCGTATGCAGCATTAATTGTATAGCTTTTCAGAGCCTCTATTCTTGTCATCTTTTGCTCGGGCTCATACCCGGAATCAGGCAAGCCTTTTAAGGTCTTTCTTGTGGTGCTCGCATAAAATGAAGCAATGGGGTCTATTGGCTCTACAGGCACATCAGATCCGTTAATTAAGATTGCCCCATGATTAATTAGATTTCTCCAAACGTAAGCACTCTCAACAATACGTTTTTGACCTAGCCTATTAATAGCCCACGGTCTATCTGAAGACATGTGTATTCCCTGTATAGATGGAATAACTTTTAATCTACCAAATCTAGGTATGTCAGCAGGGTCAATGTGTTGTGCGTGTTCAATTCTCCATCGATGATCTTTTGCCATTTCAGGAAATTCATCAAACACTTTTTCATATTGGTTTAATATTTCTCTATTAGCGCGATCTCCAATGGCATGAGAATTAACCTGAAAACCGCTTTGAATTCCTTTTTTAGCAACACTATATACATAGTCCATAGATTGTGTGGCCATTCCATAGTGACCTGGCCTATCGGTATATTCATTTATTAACCATGCGCCCCTAGACCCTAAGGCGCCGTCTGCATTAAGCTTGATTGAGCGGATAGTGAGAAAATCATTTCCTGTTCCAATTTCCGGGCCCTTTTTATACCATTGATTTAATAATAATGTATCACCGCTTGTAAGCATAGCGTAAATACGCACCTTTAATAAATTATTCGAAATTGCCTCCCTAAGGGTTGCAATTGTTTTATTTCCTGCGCCAGCATCATGAAATGATGTTATGCCATTTTCCAGGCAGGCTTTGACAGCTAGCTCAATTGCTCTTAGATCAGAATTTTCATCTAAATTATTATCAACATGCCTATTGATTAACCCTTGAGCTCTTTCGTTGAAAATTCCAGTTGGATTTCCTGATAGATCTTTAATTATTTCGCCCCCAAACCCAAACTCAGTCTCTGAACTAATTCCAGCAATATCCATCGCCTTTTTATTTGCAAACCCAGCGTGTCCACTTGCATGTTTCAACCACACAGGATTATTTGGAGATATTTCAGAAAGACTTTCATGTGTTTGAAAGCCTTTGATAAAATTATCCTTGTTATCGCTCCATTTACTCTGGTGCCATCCTCTACCCAATATCCACTGTCCTGGAGATGATTGACCTACCGCATCAGAAACCATATTGACTAATTCATCATAGCTGCTTGCAGCTGAAAGATCTAATTGCATTTTTGCAAGACCAAGTCCATAAAAATGACCATGACCCTCGATTAATCCAGGCGTCATCATTGCACCATTTAAATTAATAATTTTAGTTTTTGGACCGATCAAATAATCCAAATCCTTATATTTGCCCAATGCAGCTATCTTGCCATTTATTACAGCTACCGATTCAGCGGTAGGCATAAAATCATTCATTGTATAAATCGCGCCATTATGAATTATCATATCAGCCTTTTCGGCTTCACAGCTAATAATCCAGAGCGTAATAAGCATCAGTATTAATTTAACTTTCATATAAACTTCCCTTAAATCTTACAAGAATATGTTTATTATAAAGCAATAAATTCATTAATACTAATTCAAATTACAAATTTGATTGGAACCCCAGCTATATGCCGGTAATTTCGTATATAGATTTTTTATAATATAATTATGTCAAAAGGTATTACATCACAAAGCAAAGACTACGCAGCATGGTATACAGATGTCGTAGTGAAGGCCGGTTTAGCAGATTACGGACCCGTAAAAGGAACGATGGTAATTAAGCCGTACGGGTTTGCCTTATGGGAACTAATAAAAGATTCATTTGATCAAATGATTAAAGAAACTGGTCATGTCAATGCGTACTTCCCATTGTTTATTCCCAAGTCTTTTTTTGCAAAAGAAGCAGACCATATAGAAGGCTTTGCAAAAGAATGTGCAGTTGTTACCCATACGCGATTAAAGTCCGATAAAAACAAAGGAATTATAGTTGACCCAGACTCTAAACTGGAAGAAGAGGTGATTGTTAGGCCAACTTCTGAAACGGTTATTTGGTCAATGTATAAAAAGTGGATCCAGTCCTATAGAGATTTACCATTATTAATCAATCAATGGGCTAATGTAGTACGCTGGGAAATGAGAACGAGGCTTTTTCTCAGAACTACAGAATTTTTATGGCAAGAAGGTCACACTGCGCATGCTTCTTCTGAGGAAGCTGAGAAAGAAACGTTATTAATACTTGAGCTTTACCGTAAGCTTGCTGAGGATTACTTAGCTATGCCCGTTCATACTGGGCTCAAATCCGAATCTGAAAAATTTGCAGGAGCTGAACATACATATTGTATTGAAGCAATGATGAAAGATAAACGAGCATTACAAGCAGGTACGTCTCATAATTTAGGTCAAAATTTTGCCAAAGCCTTTGGCGTTACCTTTCAATCAAAAGATAATAAAGACGAATTTGTTTATGCTACAAGCTGGGGGGTAAGTACGAGGCTGGTTGGAGGGGTAATCATGGCTCACGGAGATGAAAAAGGATTAAGACTTCCGCCTAAGATAGCCCCTTACCAAGTAGTTGTCATACCCATATTTAAAAACGATGATGAAATAAAAACAATTAAAGAATACATTGACCCTGTGTTAAGTGAGTTAAAAACAAATCAGATTAGAATTCATGAAGACTGGAGAAAAGAGAGCCCTGGTTACAAATTTCATGAATGGGAAATGAAGGGGGCACCGCTAAGGCTTGAGATTGGCCTGCGCGATATAGAAAAAAATAGCACAATGGTTGCCCGAAGAGATAATGGAGAAAAGCAGGCGATAGATAAAAATGAATTGGCTGTACAGATTCCAATCTTACTTGATCAAATTCAGGAAGCTTTATTCATTCAGGCTTCAAAGTTCAGAGACGATAATACTTATTCGGTCACCAGTTATGACGAGTTTAAAGATTTAATCAAAAAAAATAGCGGTTTTATTAAGTGTGGCTGGGATGGCGATCCAAAGACTGAGCAGGCCATTAAAAATGAAACAAAAGCAACCATTCGGGTTATACCTATGGATGAAAGCCCCAAAGATCTTCTATGTATATATTCAGGAACACCAGCCAAGCATGAAGTGATTTTTGCAAAAGCCTATTGATTAAAGCAATATGATTAGTAATTCTAATGCCATTGTTCTCAAACGATTTCCTTATGGCGAAAGCAGTATAATTGCTAGATGTTTTCTAAAAAATAAAGGAAAGCTTAGTTTTATTGTCCACGGTGCTAGAAGAAAAAAATCACCCAGAAGTTCACATTTTCAGCCGGCAAACTGTTTGGAAATAGTTTATTATTATAAACCCACAAAAAACCTGCAAACCATTTCAAAATCAAGCTTTATAAATACATGGAAAAATATTACTCAGGATTTTAAAAAAATATCATACTGTATGGCTTTAATGGAATTAACTGAAAAATGTTTAAGTGAAAATGATCCCCATGAAAGTCTCTATGATGAATTATTTAAAGCGCTTTTATCCATAGAACATAATACCGGAAATGATAATCTAACATTTTGGTATTATCAATATCAGATTTTAAATAAACTCGGATTTAAACCAGATTTTACACAAACAGATGTGGACAATACTCCACTTCCAAATCCTTATAAATCCTTAAATTCAAAAGAAGTATTTGATTGTTTTGAAAATAGTGATTCTGGAATTGAGAAAAATATTATTCTTTCCTCAAAAGATAGAAATATTATTTCTAGCTATTTAAACACATGCCTTCAGATACATTTTGACGGGTTGGGTCAATTAAAATCATTGCAGTTTATTAAAGAGACAATGAATTAATATAAAATATTATTATATTTTGAATCATGAGATATCAATTTCAATCTGAGCACAGTAACTACCCTATTAAATCGCAACGATTTACCGATGTGATTAAAGCCCTGATTTCAATAAATGCTGTTTTATTTTTGCTTAGATATTTTATGATGAATCAATTTGATCTACTAAGCTTAGGATTATCATCTAGTCCAAAATTATGGCAACCAATTACATATATGTTTGTACATGGTGATTTTTTCCATATTTTTATGAATATGTTTGTTTTGTGGATGTTTGGGACTGAAATGGAATCAATATGGGGAAGTAGAAAATTTTTACAATATTATCTTATTACTGGAGTTGGATCAGGAATTATATGGTTATTATTCAATTATGGTAATAATTATAGCATACTTATTGGAGCCAGTGGTGCAATCTATGGAATATTATTAGCCTACGGATTAATGTTCCCAAACAGAAAAGTATTGATATATTTTTTATTTCCAATCAAAGTTAAATACTTTGTAATTATTCTTGCAGCCATAGCATTTGTCTCATCAATTGATACTTCAGGATCAAATATTAGTCACCTTACGCATTTATCCGGAATGATCATCGGCTTTGTTTATCTTAAGCTCCCTAATTTAAAATATAGAACAACCATGTATATAAATTATAAGATTGCAGAGTCTAAGGATAAAAAATCTGAAAGACGAAAATCTAATATTATCAGTCTACAAAAAAAAGTTGACCAGCTTCTAGATAAGGTTAGTAGTGATGGGTTTGATTCTCTTAATGATGATGAAAAAGATCAGCTCTATATATATAGCAAGCGACTAGGGAAGGATATAAAAAAAGATTAGTCCTCTTTCTTTTCAATAACCTTAAATACCTTTTCTCGTTTTTTTGCCATACGGTACTTTTCTCTAGCCATTTCTTCAATATACTTATAATCAGTTTTTAATCTAGTTTTTTCATCTTCTAGCGTAATTCTTTGATTCCGTAAATAATCGATTTCTTCTTGAATCTTTTTTCGTTCTGATTTTAAGGTATAAAGGTGATATAAACCGTGGTCGCCAAAAAAGAAAGAAATCAAAAGCACTAACAAGCCTAACAATAACATTAATTTGATAATTTTCTTTTGAATTATTGATCTGCTATTAGCAGAGCCTCTTTTTCTTTGACCTCTCCTCATTTTGTTTCAATCGCTAATTTTTTTGCACCTGCGAATATAGCCTTGTTCCCTAATTGCTCTTCAATCCTTAATAATTGATTATATTTTGCAACCCTATCTGTTCTAGATAAAGAACCCGTTTTGATTTGTCCAGTACCCATCGATACTGAAAAATCTGAAATTATTGTATCCTCAGTTTCTCCGGAGCGATGTGAAATAATAGATCCAAAATTATGTTTATTCGCAAGCTCAATTGCTTCAATTGTTTCAGTTACTGTTCCAATTTGGTTTAATTTGATTAAAATTGCATTCATAGATTTCTGCTCAATTGCTTTGGCTAGATGCACTTTATTTGTTACCGTTAGATCATCACCAACAATTTGGCATTTATCACCAATTGATGCATTGAGTTTTTTCCAGCCAGCCCAGTCGTTTTGATCTAATCCATCTTCAATTGATAAAATTGGATATTGATTAACTAAGCTAGATAAATAATCAATCATTTGATCGCTTGATAGTTGTTTATCCTCAGAAGCCAGGAGATATTTATCATTATTAAATAATTCACTTGCAGCAACATCTAATGCTAAAAAAATTTCTTTTGCTGCTTGGTATGGAGTACGTTGAATAGCTTCCAGGATAACTTCAATAGCTTCCTGATTGGATCTCAAATTTGGCGCAAACCCACCCTCATCTCCAACTGCTGTTGAATATCCTTTTTGATTCAAGATAGATTGTAAATGGTAAAATATTTCAGCACATATTTGTATAGCATGAGAAAATGATTTTGCACCAATTGGGAAAATCATAAACTCCTGAAAATCTACATTATTGTTAGCGTGGCTTCCCCCATTAATAATATTTATCATTGGTGTAGGCATCGTAAACTCAAAATGCTTATTAAATGATTTATATAGAGGGATATTAGCATATAAAGCATTGGCTCGTGCATACGCCATGGAAACACCTAGTATAGCATTAGCGCCTAAATTCTTTTTGTTCGATGAACCATCAAGATTTATTAGTATTGTATCTAAATTTTCTTGAGAGTCAATTATTTCATTAATTAGTGTATTGTTTATAATAGTATTTACATTATCAACAGCTTTTAACACCCCTTTTCCAGTAAACCTATCAGGATCACCATCCCGAAGCTCAACCGCTTCATGCTCACCAGTAGACGCGCCAGAAGGAACAATAGCCCTTCCAGTAATATTGCCATCTAAAGAAAGCTCAACCTCAATGGTTGGATTTCCCCTAGAATCGAGCAATTCTCTTGCATGTACGTCAATAATTTTCATTAAATAGGATGATTAATATATTTATTTGATAAATACACTTTTCAATTATAGCAACATATTGAGCTATTACAGAAACGAAAACAGCAAAAAATAAAGAAAATTCAAAGTTTATTGATTAATACAGATTTATGTTTAAATTCTAGCAACTTAATAATACAGTGGAATATATAACCACATACACAAACGCGAAAGAATTGAACAAAAGGGGGCAGGGATACCTGCCCCCTTTTTTAATGTTCAATAAAACCTTAACCAAGGAGGAACCTAATGGCTGATTTTACTTCAACCGTATCAGGGATTGCCACTTCAGTAGTTGGCTTAGTTAAAGCACTTATTGTGATGTTTGTATTTGTAAACATCATTTATTCAACTGGGTTTGACCCAATTGGAGGAATTGTAGATTTAGTAGAATCCTTTTTAGATGGTGGATTCTCAGGTCTATTAGCTTTACTAATCTTTGTTTCTTGGGCCGCATAACCAGTAGAAATTTAAGGGGCTCTCTTTAGAGAGTCCCTTTCTGCTTAAATAATTTAGGAGACAAGAAATGAAAAAGGCCTTTGACACCGTAACAGCATTTGTTGAGGATGTAACATCTCTCTTAACAGGCTTAGTTATGCTTGGCATTGTTGTCGGTATTCTTTTTGATGATTACTTTGGTGTAGTTGCTGCGATGGGTGAATTGATGAGTAAGTTTGGTGATGCAGGATTTGCAGGTCTACTAGCACTAATGATCATTGTATTTTGGTATAACAAGAACTAGTTACTACCAAATAAATAAATAAAAGCGCTCCATTTTTATAACATTTGGAGCGTTTTTATTTATATTTAGATTTCTTTATTTTTTCTCAATCTTTTATAATATTATATATACCGGAATAATTTATTTTATGTTTCTTTTACGAAAATCTTTTTATTTAATATTTGTATTTAGCTTTTTGGTATTAACTGTAGCTAAATCTTCCACAGTGCGAGTAGTCAACCGTGTTAATAATTCTACGGATGAAATTAAAACCTTAGATAATTTGAGGGGGGTCTATGTATCTGCGAAAGATGTTTCTCGGGTTTTATCAGCAAGAAAACCATATATAAATACCGATCGATTAAAAATGGTTATATATATTGGTAATAATAGAATAAAAATATCTGGAAATAGTAGTTATATATTAGTTGACGAACGAGTGTATCAGATGCCAGCCTATGCTATTTGGGATGGTGATGACATTTTTGTTCAAGCTGAGGCATTGTTTAATCTGATAAAAGAAACCACGATGCCTGGCATAGGTTATGATGCAAGGCGCATGGTTCTTGATATTGATATTAAAGAGTTCAATATAACTGGTATAGAGATTAATGAAAAAGCAAATGGTACGATTTTAAGAATAAAAACTCGCTCTAGTTTTCCTGAAGGAAATATCAGTTCATTTTTTCATGAAAATGGGTGGTTTTATATAACTATCGTAGATGCATTAGTTGATACAACTGAAATTAGAAGAAGTGATATTAGAGGAGTAGTGAGAAGCATTGCGGCTGATCAATTAGAAAAAACCGCGCAAATTGCTCTACAAATAAAGACAAAAGTTGATAGTCATGAGCTATATCAAGCAAAAGATCCCAGTGAAATAGTGGTATCATTAAGGACCCCTATGGATAATAGTATTGAGCGAATTAAAGAAGTAAAAGATAGATGGAAGCTAGATACAATTGTGTTAGATGCGGGTCATGGTGGCAAAGATCCTGGTACAATGGGTCCTAGAGGTACAAAAGAAAAAGACATTGCCTTAGATATTGTAAAGCGCATCGGACTTCTTCTTGAAAAAAATACTAAACTAAAAGTCATCTATACGAGAGAAGAAGACACCTTTATCCCGTTATGGAAAAGGACAAAGATGGCCAATGAGTCAAATGGAAAAATGTTTTTAAGCATTCATTTGAATGGAAATCCAAATAAATCAGCTTATGGTTTTGAAACTTATTTATTACGCCCAGGAAAAACAGAAGATGCGATTGAAGTTGCATCTCGTGAGAATGAGGCAATTAAATATGAAAATAGAGCAGACAATAGATATAAAGATCTGTCTGGAGAAAATCTAATCATGGCAACGATGGCTCAAAGCATTTTTATGAGAGAAAGCGAAGAATTAGCTGCGATGGTTCAAGAAGAAATGGCTAAAAAGATTAAATCAAAAAATAGAGGTGTCAAGCAGGCTGGATTCCATGTTTTAATAGGCGCAAGTATGCCAAATGTTTTAATAGAAGCAGGTTATTTAACCAATAGAAACGAAGAGAAAAATCTTCGAAATTCTAAATACAGACAGGCTATTGCAAATTGCGTATATAAAGCAATTGTAAAATTTAGATACTCACGAGAGCAATATTTAGCCGAAAACTAATGTTAATCAATTCATTTATTTTTCTTTACATTTAACATTATTAACACTTCAATTCATATTAAAAACCAGCTTGCCTATCTTTATAATCTGAAACGATTAGGAATTAAAAAAGGGCTAGACCATACCCTAAAACTTTTAAAATCATGTGGTAATCCCCATCATAAGTTAGCTTCAATTCATATTGCTGGAACAAATGGTAAGGGTTCAACAGCATCAATGCTTGCCTCTATCCTGCGATCTGAAGGATACAAAGTTGGATTATATACCTCTCCCCACCTTGTAAGATTTAATGAAAGAATTACAATAAATGGGAAATGCATTTTAGATGATGATATCGCGTCATTTATTGAAGAAAAAAGAATTGATATTGACAGAATATGCTCCACCTTTTTTGAAACTACGACAGTCATGGCATTAGATTATTTTGTTCAGAAAAAAGTAGATATTGCGATTATTGAGGTTGGTCTAGGCGGACGGTTAGATTCCACAAATATTATATTACCTAAGGTTGCAGCAATTACTCCAATATCACTTGATCATAAACATATTTTAGGAAAAGATATCTTATCAATAACAAAAGAAAAATCGGGAATAATAAAGAAAAATATTCCAGTAGTGCTTTCACATCAATACTTGAAAGCAGAGCAGTATATTATCAAAGTAGCTAATAAAATGAACTCACCTATTAATAAAATCGGAGATATAAATAATATTCATTTATCGCCATTGGGAACAGAATTTAAATATAAGTCCGAAACGTTTATCACTCCACTATTAGGATTCCATCAGGCCCAAAATGCAGCAACGTCAATTGAAATTGCAAAAACATTTAATAACAAAATTAAAACACAAACAATTCAAAAAGGGTTAACAAATACAAAATGGCATGGAAGGATGCAGAAAGTCTCTTCTAGCTTACCTATATATTATGATGTTGCGCATAACGACAAAGGGGTTAAAGCGGTGATTGATACAATAAAATCTATATATAAAACTCTTCCACATATAGTTCTTTCATTAAAAGGAGATAAGGAAATTGAATTAATTTCTAAAGCATTAATGAATAATTTTGCATCATTGATAATAACTGGTTCAGATAAATTTGATTTAATGGAAGCAAATGATTTATATAAATTTTTTACTAATAAATCCAATCAAGAAAATATTGAAAAGGTAAAATCGATTGATAAATCATTTGATTTACTTATAAACAAAGTAGAAACAAGTCATAATCCTGGTATAATAATGGGAAGTCATTACATGGCAAAATCAGTTTTTGATAAATTTGGCATTTTTAGATAAAATTTTGTAATATCCATCTTAATTATTGATATACGTGTTTATAAAGTCCCGGCCCTAGGCGCGGGCGTACTCCTCAAAAAAATTTCTAAGCTTATTTTCAATTATTTAATTAAGGTTATTTATTTATGAATGTTAGTGAATTACAAAAGTTAAGGATTAAAGAACTCACCGAGCTTGCAACAAAGCTTGAAATAGAGAGCTACTCAGGAATGAATAGACAAGAGCTTATCGTCAAGATCCTAGAAGCTCAAATGGAGAAGGATGGTGGAGTTACAGCCAAAGGCGTTCTAGAAGTTCTAAATGAAGGCTATGGTTTTCTAAGGAGTCCAAACTTTAATTATTTACCAGGCCCTGATGATATTTATGTTAGCCCATCGCAAATCAAGCGATTTGGGCTACGGACAGGCCATGAGGTTTCTGGTCAAATTAGACCCCCTAAATCAAAAGAAAGATTTTATGCGCTGCTTAAAGTTGAAGAGGTAAATGGCAAAGACCCCTCCGAGCTTAGAAAAGCTATATTATTTGATAATTTAACCCCTCTTTATCCAGAGGAAAAATTTAATTTAGAAATAAATCCAAAAGATTTATCAACTAGAGTGATGGATATGATTTCACCTGTTGGAAAAGGACAGCGCGGCCTTTTAGTTGCACAACCTAAAACAGGAAAAACTGTATTAATGCAAAAAGTTGCCAATGCAATTACACAAAATCATCCAGAAGTAAAAATGATAATTCTGTTAATTGATGAAAGACCTGAAGAGGTTACTGATATGAAGCGGAATGTTGAAGCAGAGGTAATTAGCTCTACTTTTGACGAAGCTCCTGAAAGGCATGTTGCAGTTGCAGATATGGTAATACAAAAAGCGAGGCGTATGGTAGAATTTGGCGAAGATGTTGTAATTCTTCTTGACAGCATAACGCGACTCGGGCGAGCACATAATTCTGTTATTCCGCATAGCGGAAAAATTTTATCAGGTGGAGTAGATTCAAATGCATTAAAAAAACCAAAGCAATTTTTCGGCGCAGCTAGAAATACAGAAGAAAGTGGAAGCTTGACAATACTTGCCACGGCATTAATAGATACTGGAAGCAGAATGGATGAAGTAATTTTTGAAGAATTCAAAGGGACTGGAAATATGGAATTAGTAATGGATAGAAAGCTTAGCGATAGAAGAATTTATCCCTCCTTTGATTTAATTAAGTCTGGAACGAGAAAAGAAGAATTACTCTTAGACAAGAAAGTGCTTGCAAGGATGTGGATATTGAGAAAATTGCTTAACGATATGAATGTTATAGAAGCAATGGAATTTATTCAAGATAGAATGAGAAGAACCAAAACCAATGATGAGTTTATGGAAACAATGAGTCAGTAATTATTGAAATTTTATATTTATGATCACTAGTACCCCAGCCGTAAAATCAATCTTATTAAAAATAAAAACAGATAAGCCTGTTCGCAAAACCCCCTATCAAGTAAAGGGGGTAATTATGAAGCAATTTCCTAATGAAGAAATAGTTCCAATGTTGAATGGGGCATATAGAAAAAAATTTCTATATCCAAGAATACAGGTCAAAGTTATAGATGAGGAAATTTTCATAATTGGATTAAATCAAGGCGTTGAACCAATAATAAAAATCAAAAACGATGTAAAAGAACTTAATTTTGGAGATATAACTTTTAATGTTGAAGATTGCAAAATTGAAGAAAAAACGCAGATATTTCAACTGACATCAAATTTATTAAAGTACAACTTTATTTCAAATTGGGTAGCACTTAATCATAGTACAAATAACAAATATCGAGCTATGAAAGATGCTAATCAGTTAGAATTTTTAAACAAACTATTAGGAGAAAATATAGTTTTTCTTGCAAGGGAAGTTGGATTTGATTTTGAAAAAAACATTTTTTCTAAAATTAATATTTCTTCTTTAGAGCCAATTTCAACAGATCAAAAAGGTTGGGGGGCTTTTCAGGGCGAGTTCTACTCAAATTTAATATTACCAAATTATATTGGTATTGGTAATGGAATCACACGAGGATATGGAACTATTATTGGAGAAAATAGAGGTGAGAGTATTAATTTTAATGATAATGAATTTAATACACTAAAAGAGGAGGCAATGGAATCAAAAGTTTCTACTGAAGAAAACAAACTCTTTTCTTCCATTCATGAGATTGAAGTAGACAAAGTCCCAAGGCCAGTAATTTCTAAAAAGAGAAAACAGCAAAGCAAGAACAGCAAATCTAAAAAATTAAAATCAAAAAGTTTTTCAAATAATGGCATAAAATCTAATCGCAAAGCAAATAATAAAAGTTCAATAAAAAACAAAACAAAGATGAACGATAATTCACAATCATCAATTAATTATAATTCTGAAGAATACCATAAAAAACAACATACGATTAAATAATGAAGTTAGCAGATAGAGTAAATAAAGTAAAACCGTCATTTACGCTAGAAATGACATCAAGAGCTGCTGAATTAAAACACGCAGGTCATGATGTCATTAATTTTAGTGCAGGGCAACCTGACTTTAATACGCCGAAAAATATTATTGATGCTGCAAAAACCGGAATGGATAACGGCCATACCAAATACACTGCAGGCTCTGGAATGATTGAGCTTCGAAATGCTATTTGTGATAAAGTGAAGCGTGAAAATAAAATAAATATATTACCTGATCAGGTTCTTGTTTCTAATGGAGAAAAACAAAGCCTTTATCTAGCTTGCCAGGCGTTATTTCAGGATGGCGACGAAGTAATTATCTTTAAGCCGTACTGGGTTTCTTTTCCTGAGTTTGTTACACTGTCTGATGCTAGACCATTAATAATTGAAACAGATGCACAAAATAATTTTGAACCAGATATTAACACTGTACTTGCTGCAGTAAATAAAAATATAAAAGGAATAATTATTAATTCACCCTCTAATCCAACTGGCTCTGTCTGGTCTCAGAAAACTATCCTTGAGTTATTAAAAATCGCTAAAAAAAATAACTGGGTTGTAATTTCTGATGAATGTTATGAGAGACTTGTTTTTGATGGTGAGCATATTGTAAGCCAAAAATTATCTGATGAAAACAATATCGATGCCGATATTATAACATGTATGAGTATGTCTAAAACTTATGCAATGACAGGATGGCGTATTGGCTATGCATTCGGAAATAATGAAATCATTAAAGCGATGTCAAAAATACAAGGCCAAGCTACATCTTGCGCAAATTCTGTAGGGCAGGTTGCATCAATCGAAGCTTTGAATGGAGATCAAACAACCGTTGATAACATGATAGTTATTTTTAAGCAACGGCGCGATTATATGATTAATTTACTTAATAAACTCCCAGAAGTTAATTGCCTAATTCCTGGCGGTGCATTTTATGCTTTTCCAGATTTTAGTTATTATATTGGCAAATCATTTCATGAAAAAAAAATTAATAACTCATTTGACTTATGTGAAATCTTCTTAAATGAAGCACATGTTGCTACAATACCAGGAGACGGATTTGGTGCTCCGGGGTATGTACGTTTTTCTTATGCAATTGATGAAAAAACAATTGAAGATGGCATAGGTAGAGTAGAAAAAATTATCGAAAAAATAAACTAACTATTTAAGGAAAAAAATGAAACAAGATATACATCCTGATTATAAAGAAGGAACTGTAACATGTTCTTGCGGGTATTCATTTAAAGTATTCAGCACGATGGGCGATCAAAACATTGATATTTGCTCGGAATGCCATCCATTTTATACTGGAAAACAAAAATTGGTTGATACCGCTGGAAGAATTGAACAGTTTAAAAAGAAATATGATAAATCGTAAAGATTATATGATTAAAACTATTCTACTTTCTATTATGAAGCCAACAATTCTAGTTGGTGGCCAAGCAGTTATTGAAGGCGTAATGATGCGAGTGCCTGGAGCTTATGCTACAGCTGTTAGAGATTCTAATGGCAAGATTCATGTGGATAGAAAAGATTATAAATCATTGGGTGAAAAATCTATTATCTGGAAGCGGCCTATTTTAAGAGGTATGGCTGGATTATTTGAATCAATGAAAATGGGGATGGAAACCTTACAATGGTCAGCAGATATTGCAATGCCCGATGAAAAAAATAAACCAAAAAATAAAATAACTGATTTTCTCTCATCCCTATTTGCGATTGCCCTTGCAATATCCTTGTTTATGATTGGCCCAATGTGGCTCACAACTTACTTACTGGACGTTGAAAAAGATGCTGTAATGTTTAATCTTACTTCAGGGTTTTTTAGAATTTCCTTTTTTGTTTTATATCTATTTCTTATTTCCCAAATGAATGATGTAAAAAGATTATTTCAATATCATGGAGCAGAACATAGAGTAGTATATAATTTTGAGTCTGGTAAAAAAATAAATATACAAAACGCTCAACATTTTCCTACCCAGCATCCTAGATGTGGGACAAGTTTTATGTTTATTGTATTGTTATCTGCAATCATTGTTTTTTCAATTGTCGATACATTTATATTAAAGCTTACCGGCGATATTAATCTTTTTTCTCGCCTAGGTTTTCATTTACCAATGGTACCATTGGTTGCAGGAATTTCTTATGAGCTAATTAAAGTTAGCTCAAGAAATGAGAACTTATTTTTCAGAATTCTCAGGGCCCCAGGATTATGGTTGCAAAATATTACTACTCGCCAACCAGATGATGAGATGGTTGCAGTAGCCATTGTTGCGATTGAAAAAGCATTTGGGAAGAAGTTAGATTCTATGTCTGGAAAGCAATATGTCGCTGAAGCTGTTGGATGATCGATAAGCTTAAAGAAATTATTGTCCACTTTGATGACTTAGAACAGCAAATGCTTGACCCTAGTTTGATTAATGATCAAAATAAATATAAAGAAGTCACAAAGGAACACAGAAGACTGGTTCCAATTATAGAAAAATCGAAAATATATATATCCATTTACGATCAAATCGATGAAGATGAATCCATACTTAAAGGTGATGATGATGAATTAAAGAATATCGTAAAGGATGAATTGGATGATTTAAAAGACGAAGCCAATCAAATTGAGGATGAATTAAAAATTCTGTTATTACCTCATGATCCAAATGACGATAAAAATATTATTGTAGAGATACGGGCCGGAACAGGTGGCGATGAAGCTGCGTTGTTTGCCGCAGACTTGTATAGGGTATATTCAAGATTTGCAGAAAGAAATAAATGGGAATATAAAGTCATGGAATCCAACCCAATTGGTATAGGTGGCTACAAAGAGCTAGTTATGTCTATTAGTGGGAATGGTGCATATGGAATGTTAAAATTTGAAAGCGGTGTACATAGAGTGCAGAGAGTTCCAAAGACAGAAACTAGTGGCCGAGTACATACATCAGCTGCCACAGTTGCAGTATTACCAGAAGCAGAAGAAGCGGATATTCAATTAGTTGATGCTGATTTAAAAATAGATACCTATAGAGCAAGTGGGGCTGGGGGTCAGCACGTCAATAAAACAGAATCTGCAATTAGAATTACACATATTCCAACGGGACTTGTAGTTACATGCCAAGATGAAACATCACAGCATAAAAATAAAGCTGCAGCACTAAAAGTATTAAGGTCGAGGCTACTTGCAGCGGAGCAAGACCAGCTAGCTAAAGAAAGAGCCGCGGCAAGAAAAGATATGGTTTCTACTGGTGATAGATCTGCTAAAATAAGGACATATAATTTTCCACAAGGAAGAATAACAGATCATAGAATTAATTTTACCGCATATAATTTAGATGGAGTAATGGATGGCGAGATAAATGAATTGATTGATAATCTAACTCTTGCAGATCAACAGATTAAGCTAACTGAAGTTGTATAAATAATTGGAAGTAGCTAAGGAAAGTAAGCACGCTTGGAGTATAATAGATTTAATTAAATGGGGTGAGGGTTATTTTAAAAAAAATAATTTTGATAGCCCTAAACAAGAAATAGAATGGTTATTATGCGATCTTTTGGATTACAAACGAGTTGATCTGTATGTTAATTTTGAAGAAATCGTTCCAAAAAATAAACTTTCCACTCTTAATAAATGGGTTAAAAAAAGAATCAAAAGAATGCCGCTACAATACATAACTGGATCTACTGAATTTTATGGAAATAAATTTTTTTTGAATAAAGATGTTTTAATACCAAGACCAGAAACAGAGCGCTTAGTAGATATTTCTTTAAAATGCATAAATAAATTATCTGCTCCCAGAATACTAGAGATAGGAACAGGTTCAGGCTGTATTTCAATATCAATTTCTCTGATTCGAAGTGATGCAAAAATATTATCTATTGATATTTCTCAAAATGCTTTGAAAAAAGCTATAAAAAATTCTGAATACCATAAGACAAGAAATATTAGTTTTGTTGAGCTTGATTTTTTAAAAGAATTACCAAAGGGTCGTTTTGATATTATAATTTCTAATCCTCCATATATTCCATCAGATGAAATGAAAAATATTATGATTGATGTAAAAGATTATGAGCCTGAAATTGCATTAACTGACTTTATGGATGGACTTCAATTTTATGAAAGACTTTCAATTGTCGCCCCAAAATTATTAAATAAGCAAGGGGCGCTTATTCTTGAGGTTGGATCAAAAGAACATCCAGACAAAGTATTAAAATTATTTCAATCAAAAGGTTATGATAGTATAGAATTATTTCGAGATTACAACAACGATCAAAGGGTATTACAGGTTAACACTTAAATGAATTCAGAATTTGTACATTTACATAATCATTCAGATTATAGTTTATTAGATGGGGCTCAAACTGTTCAGACGCTCGTAAATACTATCGATGATCTTGGGATGGATTCTGTTGCACTCACTGAGCATGGAAACATGTTTAGCGTTATCCCGTACTATAAATCTGCTCAAAAAGCTGGTGTAAAACCAATTATTGGATGTGAAGTATATGTTGCCGTTGGCAGTAGATTTGAAAAGAAGGCAAGGCCCGATGGCGGATGGGGCAATAATCATCTTGTTCTTTTAGCAAAGAATTATACGGGTTACCAAAATTTAATGAAACTTGTAACACATGGATATTTAGAAGGTTTTTATTATAGACCAAGAATAGATATGGATTTATTGAAAGAACACAGCGAAGGGATTATTTGTTTATCAGGATGCTTAAAAGGTGAAATCCCCGAAAGAATGATAAAAGGTGATTGGGCTGGAGCAAAACAGGCCGCACTTAACTTTTCTGAAATTTTTCAAGACCGTTTTTATCTAGAAGTTCAAAATCACGGTATTCCAGATGAAATACAAAACATAAAGAATATGAAAAAATTAAGTGCCGAGCTTGATTTACCAATGGTATGCACAAATGATGCGCACTACGCAAAACATGAACATTGGGAAGCTCACGATGTTCACATTTGTTTAGGAACAGGCAAGGATAGGGATGACCCAAAGCGTTTGAGATATGCAACACCTGAATTCTATTTTAAAACCCAAGATCAGATGTTTGATATGTTTAAAGATGTGCCTGGCGCTATCGAGAACACTAGAAGAATTGCAGATAGCATTGAATTTGAAATACCTATGGGCAATTATCATTTACCAAACTTCCCAATTCCTAAAGATGCAGAAAACGCTGACCCTGATAATTATTTAAAATCATTATGCCTAGAGGGTGTTAAAAATAGATACGGTGACTATACTCCCGAGCTAGAATCTAGATTAAATCACGAATTAAATGTTATTCAGAAAATGGGGTTTGCTGGTTATTTTTTAATAACAGCAGATTTTGTTAAATATGCTAAAGATAATGCAATACCAGTAGGGCCCGGCCGAGGTTCTGCTGCGGGTAGCTTAGTTTCCTACTCACTTGGAATAACTACTATAGATCCGATTAGGCATAAGCTTTTATTCGAGCGCTTTTTAAATCCAGATAGAATTAGTATGCCTGATATAGATATTGATTTTTGTATCGAAAGGCGTGGTGAGGTTATTGATTATATAAAAAGCCAATATGGTGAAAATTCTGTAACTCAGATAATTACATTTGGAAAAATGAAGGCGAAGCAGGTAGTTAGAGATGTTGGAAGAGTTTTAGGTCATTCGTTTGGAGATGTTGACAAGCTTGCAAAAATGATTCCGACAACACTAAATATTACTCTTGATGAGGCCCTTGAACAGAACCCCGAACTTTTGGCAGCATCAAAAGGTGAGTATAAAGAATTATTAGACTATTCCAAAGTTCTTGAAGGTATGAATCGTCATGCATCTATTCATGCAGCTGGTGTGGTTATTGCTCCTGGCGAGTTGACAGATTATGTACCTTTATATAAATCCTCACAAGGAGATATAACTTCGCAGTATGACATGAAAGGATTAGAAGATCTTGGTTTATTAAAACTTGATTTTTTAGGCCTAAGAAATCTTACAGTGATTGATAATGCAATCAAGTTAATAAATGAAACCGGGGAAAAAATAGATATTGAAAATATCCCATTAGACGATCAAGAGGTTTATAAGTTATTTACAAAAGGACTTACTATTGGAGTATTTCAATTTGAATCCTCAGGCATGAGAGAGTTTTTAAAAAAACTTAAACCAACCGCTATTGAAGATTTAATTGCAATGAATGCACTTTACAGGCCCGGCCCCATGAATAATATTGATGATTTTATCAAAAGAAAACATGGTAAAAAACAAATTCAATATGCACATCCCAGTATGGAGAACATACTTCAAGAGACCTATGGAATTATAGTTTATCAGGAGCAGGTAATGCAAATAGCCAATGAAATAGCAGGATTTTCTTTGGCAGAAGCAGATATTATGCGTAGAGCTATGGGGAAAAAAATCAAAAAACTGATGGATGAATTAAAAATTAAATTTATTGAAGGAGCAAAAAAGAAAAATAATATAGAGCCTGAAATAGGTATGAAAATTTATGAATTGATAGAAAAATTTGCTGAATATGGGTTTAATAAAAGCCACTCGACCGCTTATGCATATGTTGCATATCAAACAGCTTGGCTAAAGACACATTATCCTGCCGAGTTTATGAGTGCAAATTTAACAAGCGAAATGTCAAACATAGATCGCATTGTAATATTAATCAATGAGTGTAGAAAAATGAAAATTGATGTTAATCCCCCAGATGTAAATATTTCATCAATTGATTTTAGACCCGTAGATGAAAAAACGATATCATTTGGTCTCAATGCGATAAAAAATGTTGGAACAAAAGCACTTGAGCAAATAATTGATTCTAGAAAAAGTCAAAACAAATACAATTCAATTTTTGATTTTACCGCAAACGTTGCATTGAAAACTGTCAATAAAAAGGTTTTGGAAAGCTTAATTATGTCGGGTGCAATGGATTCACTTGAAGGGAATAGGGAGCAAAAATTTAATGCAATTGAAGTAGCTCTTAAATATGGACAAAATGAACAAGATGCTAAATCAAAAAATCAAGTTAACCTCTTTGGTTCAAGTGAATCTGATAGCTCATCTGATTCAATGGTGCCCACTTTAGGTCAATCAGATGAATGGATAGAAAGCAAAATGCTTGAAAATGAAAAAGAAGTTCTAGGTATGTACTTATCAGGACATCCTTTGCTGAAATATGCCGATGATCTAGAAGAATATTCAAATTTTGATTTTACAGATAAAGTCAATTATTCTAATCAAGAAAAGATTAGAATTGGAGGAGCCATAACCGATCTCAAATTGCATTTTGATAAAAAAAATAATCAAATGGCATTTTTTAAATTAGATTGCCTTGGAGGGCAAGCAGAAATTCTTGCGTTTAGCAGTGTATTTTCAAAATATAAAAACCTGGTAAAAAGTGATAATGTAGTCTTTGTTAAAGGTAAGCAGACTGATGAAACAGATTTTTCGGATCTAAAATTAATCGCTGAAGAGATAGTTACAGTTGAGAATGCAAAAGAAATTTATTCAAAAAATGTAAATATCCGATTAGATTTAAAAGATACCGATTTGGATATCTCAAAGATTTCTAAATTAGCCAAAGAATACAAAGGCAAGTGCGGCTTAATGTTTCACATGGCGTCAGCAAATGGTAGGACGCAGCGAATTATTGCACATAATATCAAAGTAGATTCAAGCAAGTCATTTTTGAAAAAAGCTAGACAGCTTTGCGGGAATGATAATGTATGGGTTTCAGAATAAATTTTTATTAATTTATGAATGTGAAGCGTAAAATAAGAATTTTAATGGCAAAACCTGGATTAGATGGTCACGATAGAGGAATTAAAGTGTTGGCATCTGCTTATCGTGACGCGGGCATGGAGGTAATCTATCTTGGTCTTAGGCAAACACCCGAGATGATTGTATCATCTGCCTTGCAAGAAGATGTTGATGTAATAGCTCTTTCAAGCCTAAACAATGCCCACATGACAATTTTCCCAAATGTGCTAAGCTTAATGCAGGAAAAGGGACTTGATGACGTGCTTTTGGTAGGAGGGGGAATTATACCAAAAAAGGATATGGAAGAATTAGAAAACTTAGGAACAGGTAAATTATTTGGGCCTGGCACTCCTATTGAAGAAACATTAAATTATATTGTTAATTGGGTAAATGAAAATAGAAGATAGATGGACATTACAAATCAAACCGAGCTAGAATTATACTTTGCTGATCACTTCGATACTATTTTATTTCCTGTTTTGGCAGAAATTTATCAAAGCAAAGCAGAATACAATAGGGCAAAACGCGTTTGTGAAATTGGGCTAGAACACCATCCCAATTCTGTAGAGGGGCAATTTATTTTATCTCAAGCTGAAATGGCTTTAGGTAATTTAGTTGTAGCAGAAAAATGGCTAAAGAAAGTTCTTGATATGATTCCTGCTCATCAACCAGCAGCAGCAGCATTACCAGTATTGCAAGAACAGTTAGGTCGATCAAAAAATACCCTTACTGATAGCTGGAAACGAGCACAGGATGCTGACCCTAATAATCAATTTGCAACTGATTTTTTATCACTAGAAACTTCAAAAAATAAAAAAGATGAAGAAGCAATCCCAGCAGATATTATGATTGAAAAAGCATCAATCAGCCCACGCCTTGCAACATTTACATTAGTGCACGTTCTTAAGGGGCAGGGGCTTTATCAAAGAGCACTAGATGTTCTAGATATTCTTGATCAAAAAGGTGAGAATAAAAAGCAAATTGAAGTCGAGAGACAATCCATACAATCTTTGCTTTGATCCATACTTGAACTATCAAGAATGCTTGTTAAAAACGGAATTCAGCATTTAAAAAAATCAGATAAGCGATTAAAAGAAATAATTAACCAATACCCTGTTCCTTCAATAAAAAAATCACATAATTTTTTTCAGTCACTTATAAAATATATTATTTATCAGCAATTAAGCACTAAATCAGCTTCTGTTATTTATGATCGATTTATTAAATCCTTTGATACTACTAGACTAGCACCGAAGCATGTTTTATCTATTACAAAAGAAGAATTAAAACTAATCGGGCTATCAAGGCAGAAAAAACAATACATTTTTTTACTTGCAGAAAATTGGTCAAAAACAAAAAATAAACTGATGAATATTGAATTATTAAATAATGATGAGATAGGAAAGGGACTGATGTTAAATAAAGGAATTGGTCAATGGACTGTAGATATGTTTCTTATTTTTTCATTAGCACGCCCTGATATTTTACCATTAAACGATTTAGTTATACAAAAAGGGTATGCAAAACTAACAAAGATGGATAGACTTCCAACTAAAGATGAATTATTAAGAGGTGCCGAAAAATGGAGACCATATAGAACCTTAGCATCTCTATACTTATGGGATATGATAGATGGGCCATTCGAATGGTAAATAAAAATTATCTATTGTTATTATTTTTTATTCTGGTGATTATTTTATCTTCACTTAATTCTAAAAATAAAAATATAGATTTATCTAAATACGAAAATTATCAAGTCACTATATATAGAGACACATGGGGCGTTCCCCATATTTTTGGAAATAAAGATGAAGATACTGCTTACGGTTTAGGTTATGCACATGCAGAGGACGATTTTGAGACCATACAAAATATTTTAATTGCAGCGCGCGGAGATCTGGCAAAATTTCATGGAAAGTCTGCAGCTCCAAATGATTATATGGTACAATTATTGAAAATATGGGATATTGTAGAAACTAGCTATGATAAGGGATTATCAACTGATGTTATTAGAATAAGTGAAGCATATGCTGATGGTATAAATCATTTTATTTCACTAAATCCTGATATAGCGTATAAAGGAACTTTCCCAATTGACGGCAAAGATATCATTGCAGGATTTATTCATAGAATGCCATTGATGTTTGGCCTGGATAGAGTTTTGGGGAAATTGGCATCAAATCAAAATCCTAAGAAGAAAGTTGAAATTTCAAAATCTAAATCAAAATTATTTGGACAAAAAATGCTAGGCTCAAATGTGATTGCAGTTGCGCCAAATAGATCATCTGATAAACATACAAGAATTTTAATTAATTCACATCAACCGTGGACAGGTCCAGTCGCATGGTATGAGGCACATTTAAATAGTAATGAGGGGTGGAATATGGTTGGTGGGCTTTTCCCTGGATCGCCAGTTGTATTTGTTGGGCATAATGAAAATATTGGATGGAGTCATACAGTTAATAATCCCGATCTTATAGATGTTTATGAGCTAGATATTAATCCAGCCAACCCTGATCAATATTATTTTGATGGGCAATATGAAAATTTGGAAATATCAGAAGCTAAAATTAAAGTTAAAATTTGGGGACCAATACAATGGACATTCAAACGAAAGATATTTAGGTCCAAGCATGGTCCTGTTATCAAAAACGACCAAGGATCATTTGCAATAAAATATGCGGGGCATGATGAGTTTCGCTATCTTGAACAATGGTTTAGAATGAATAAATCAAAGGATTTCAAAGACTTTGAAAGTGCTATGAAAATAATGGCAATTCCTATGTTCAATACAATTTATGCAGATAAAAAAGGGAATATTTTCTATCTATATAACGCCTTATTACCACAAAGACAAGATGGGTTTGATTGGAGTGGAAATGCAATTAAAGGAAATAGCTCGATTAATTTGTGGACAGATTATTTGCCTTATGAAAAGCTGCCAAAAATATTGAATCCACAATCTGGATTCCTACAAAATTGTAATAGCTCTCCATTTCTTACAACAACAGGAAATGGTAATCCAGACGCAAACTTATATCAAAATAATCTTGGCATTGAAAGGTTTCAAACCAATCGCGCTTTAAGAGCGCACGAGCTATACGGAGCAGATAAATCGATCACGCGTAAAGAATTTTATAATTATAAATATGATACCAAATATTCCGAAAAATCTGTTCTTGCAAAAAATTTAAAACGCTTTCTCGGTGATATAAAATCAAATGATATTGAAATAAATAATACAATAGAAATATTGAAAAATTGGAATTATGATACAGATAGTCTAGCGGTAGGGGTACAGTTTGCCATTGATGCAATCAAGCCAGTATATAACCCAGATAATTATATTTATAATTACGACTTAATTATGAATCGATTAAAAGATAGTATAGCTAGAACAAAAAATGAATTTGGCAAATTAGATGTTAAATGGGGGGATATTCAAAGGTTGAATCGCGGCAATACTAATTTACCTTTAAGTGGTGGCCCTGATATCTTAAGAGCAATTTACTCGGATAATTCGGGAGGCTATAAGAAGGCAGTAGCTGGAGATTGTTATTTTCAAATCGTAGAATGGAGCCCAACTGGCAAAGTATCATCACAAAGCATTCATCAATTTGGCTCAGCAACACAAGACTCTAGTTCACCCCATTATGATGATCAGGCAAACCTCTTTGCAAAAAATAAAATGAAACCCATTTGGATCAACTTAAAAGATATTAAATTAAACCTCATAAAATCATATTCACCAGGAGAGTGAAAAAGGTACTAAGGAGTAATTATGAAAAAATTGCTATTATTATTTATTAACCTAACTATTGTGTTTGCAGATAAACCAATTACTGCAAAAGATATAATTAATTTAGAATATGTTTCCCAACCTGTAATAAATATTGGAGGAACTAGGATAGCATATGTAAAGATTGTTCCTCCATCAAACGATTCAAAAAGCAGAAGCTCTTATAGGGAAATTTGGGTAACAGATATTGATGGAACTAATCAAAGGAAATTTACATCTTCTCCGAATAATAGCTGGTCACCACAATGGACACCCAATGGTAACCTTTCTTTTTTATCTATAAGAAAAGAATATCATAAATCAACACAAGTCTATACCATTCCAACTGATGGGGGCGAAGCCACTCCCCTAACTGATCATTCTGGTGGCATTGGATCTTATAAATGGTCACCAAACGGTAGATGGATTGCGTTTACTTCAAGGGACAAAGAAAGTATAGAGTCACAAAAAATGAAAAAAAATGGACTGGATATGATAGTAATGGGTGAAAGCCAACTCTATAATAGACTTTGGATTTATGATGTTGAATCAAAAACATATGAAACAATATTTAGACAAGATTTAAATGTTTCACTATTTGAATGGTCTCCCGATAGCAAGTTTATAATTTTTCAGGCAGCTGAAAAGGTAAATACTGATTTAGAATATTTGGAAAGCTCAATCTACCTTGTTAAAGCCCCAAGCGGCAATCCTAGAAAAATAGCTGAAACACCCGGAAAGCTTTCAAGCATGTCAATTTCACCAAATAGCGATCAACTAGCATTTCTAGGTGCGATATCATATAATGACCCGCTTGCTCAAAGCATTTTTGTGCTTAACATCAATAATGGGAAATCAAAGCTAGTTACGCCTGATTTCAAAGAGTCTTTTGTAGATGTTGAATGGATAGATGATCAAACAGTAATCGGACTATCCCAGAGAGGAACCAAGACAGTACTATCAACAATCTTTTTAACTGAAAATCTGCCAGAAGAAGTTTTTAATCAAAACGATGTCCTTGCTCCTAAACAAATTATTTCTAGCTTTTCTTTTCATAAGTACACTAAGCAACTTGTAATAACCGCTAATAGCAATCAACACCCAAATGAATTATATGTTGGATTGTACAATTCTAAAAAAATGAAAAGAATTACATTTTTAAATGCATCATTAGCAGATATTCAACTTTCAAAACAAGAAACAATATCCTGGAAAGCTAGGGATGGGAAAACAATTGAAGGCGTGCTTACATATCCTTTAGTATACCGAGATGGAAAAAGATATCCATTGATATTACAGATCCATGGAGGACCGGAAGGGGTTAGTCTTGATGGCTGGAACACAAGGGTGACATACCCAGTACAGCTATTAGCAGCAAATGGTTATTTTGTTCTAGAGCCAAATTATCGCGGAAGTGCAGGAAGAGGGGTAGCGTATTCTAAATTAGACCATGATGATCTTGGAGGTGAGGAATTCAATGATGTTTTAAAAGGAATTGATTATCTTATTAAAAAAGGTTTTGTTGATAAAAATCAAGTTGGGACAGGAGGTTGGTCATATGGAGGATATTTTTCTGCATTAGCAGCTACAAAGTATTCAAATAGATTTAAGGCGTCAATGGTTGGAGCAGGTTTAACAAATATGATTAGTTTTATGGGAACAACAGATATACCATATGAAATGTCTGTAGTACATTGGAACCAATGGTGGTTCGATAATCAAGAACTGCACTGGGATCGATCACCGCTTTCTCATATAAATAAAGCAGGAACCCCTACTCTGGTTATTCATGGATTGCGCGATGAACGGGTGCACCCTGAACAAGGAATGCAGTTGTGGCAAGCCTTAAAAATAAAAAATGTCGATACTGAACTTGTTTTATATCCTAGAGAACCCCATGGTATTATTGAAAGACCTCATCAGCTTGATTATATGGAAAGATTAATTAATTGGTATAAAAAATATGTTAAATAAATCAATAAGGTATTTTCTCGTTCTGTTTTCATTTATTTATGCTCAAGAAAGTAAGGTTATTGAAATTCCATTAGAAGGATCCGCAGGAAAAAAGGAACTAGAAATGTCAGGGCTTACTTGGTATAAAAATGAACTAATACTGATGCCACAATATGTTGATTATGATGACCCTGCTTTTTATGCCATATCAAAGTCAAAGCTAAATCAGTGGCTGTCCAAACAATCTGCAGAGGGAATAGTGCCACAAAAAATAAAACTGACTCTACCTGACTATAGAAAAACTATTAAAGGATATCAGGGATTTGAAGCCGTTTGTTTTGATGGAAATTCTATATATTTAGTTATTGAGTCTAAGCATGATGGCATTATGAAAAGTTTCATTGTTAAAGGTAAAATAGAGCGAAAAAAAGGAATCATAACCATTGATAAGGATGTGTTACATGAAATTCCCATACCCATCAACATTAAGAATATGGGTTATGAAAGTATAATAAAATATAAAAATCAAATCCTGGCTATTTTTGAAGCAAATGGAAAAAATATTAACCCCAACCCTAAAATAATTTCATTTGATAGATCTCTTGAAAAATCTAAATCATTAAAGTTTGATAATTTAGAATATCGATTAACGGATGCAACTCAAGTAGATAAAAAAGGAAAATTTTGGGCTATCAATTTTTATTGGCCAGGTGAAGAAAAAAGACTGAAGCCAGCGCTAGATGAGGTATTGATGAATACAAATGAAGGTCCAACGCATGCAATGTTTGATCATGTTGAAAGGCTTGTAGAATACAAAATATATAAAAATGAAATCAAGCGCACTTCATCTGACCCTGTTCAGCTTACAATAAATAAAGAATCTAGAAATTGGGAAGGTGTTGTGCGTTTAGATAAAAAAGGATTTATAATGATTGTGGATGAGTATCCAAGAACGATACTGGCTTTTGTTGAAAAATAACTAAAAAACTTTTCTAAGATCTCCTTTCCAGCCTAATGCAATAGTAAGAGAAGATGCGTCTTTTTGAGTTGGGATTATAAAATCTTCAACCTCCAGATTTACATTTAAATATAGCTTTTCTTTATAGGGGATAATTACTTCCAATATATATTGGTTTCTTGAAAGGTTACTTTCTACTATTTCACTAATTTGTTGAAAATGTTCAAATTCCAACTTAGTAGAAAACCATGGGACATTGTGATCCCAAAATACACCACCTTTTAGATAGGATGTTTTTCTTGTAGCGTTTAAATAATCAGACATATCAAAGCCATGGCCAATTTCTATGTTGACTAAGCCATTATCATATTGATTCACAAAATATCCAAACCCTTGATTGTAGTGGTATTGTAAGTTCATATCAACGCGGGTATTTTTTCTGATAGAAGTGATTGTGTATCTATAGAAATTTGAACTAGGCCCATATTTATCACTAGACTTATATCGCAAATCAATAAATGATTGATTTTGTATTCCATAGGCAAACAAGCGCACATCTTTATATGTAATATCTGTTCTGCGATTTAATCGAAAAAACCCAAATATTCCATTTGTAGAGTCAACGCTTACTAATCCCATTCGTCCATACTGTTTCCATTCTGTGGAATCTGATTGACCAGTCGACATTGATAGCAATATAATAAAAATATATACCAATCGTATCATTGCTTAATTTTTTTACCACTTTCCATAAGTTTAATTGATGAGATTGTAAATATCGCAGTCATTATAATTGCAATAATAAAACTATGTGATGGATTTGAATCTGATATTCCCAATATTGTAAATCTTAAGCCATTGATCATATAATAGATTGGATTAAATAGGCTCAATGATTGAGCCCAATCCGGAAGCATTGTAATTGAATAAAATATTCCCCCAAGAAAACTAAGAGGCGTTAGAATAAAATTTTGCATAGTTGCTAATTGATCCCAACTTTCTGATAATTGTCCCAATAGCAATCCAATGCTTGAAAATGCCCAGGATACAAGAAAGATAAAAGCAATTGTTTGAATAGGGCTCACAACAACTAGGCCTCCTATTGCCATTCCTACCAATAATATTAATATTCCATTAATTGTTCCTCGAACTGTACCCCCAATTATATAGGCCATAGAAATTTCAAAACTAGATAACGGGGCTTGTAATATATCCGGTAGCTGACCTAATAATTTCATCTGTAACATTGATGATGACGAATTAGAAGTAGCGTTTGTTAATGCGTTCATCATTATAAGTCCTGGTAAAATAAATAAGGTATAAGGAACACCATCTATATTATCAATACGCTTTTCTAGTGTGAATCCAAAAATTAATATATATAGTATTGATGAAATAAGACCTGGGACGATTGTTTGTCTCCAGACAGCAAAAAATCTACCCACCTCTCTTAGGGTTAAAGTATTAAAGCCAACCCAATTCACTAGTTTATCCCTTTTCCAGTTAGATTCAAAAATACATCTTCCAGTGATGCCTTGTCTGTTTCTATGCGTTGTATATGGGCACCAGATGCACTAAGGATTTTAATAATTTTTGGCATATCATTTTCTGGGTCTTGAGTTGTGAAGTGTAAGCGCTTATCTTCTTTATTATAAGTAAAGTTATCTAGAACTTTTTCTGAATCATCAAATACATCAGATAGAAAAACAGTTATCCCAGAAACAGAATCTTTACCAATCAGTTCTTTCGGAGATCCTTTAGAAATAACTTTACCCGAATCAATTATAGCAACCTTATCGCATAATAATTCTGCTTCTTCGATATAATGAGTAGTCAAGAGTATAGTTTTTCCTTCCTTATGCAAATCACTAAAATAATCCCATAGTTCATGCCTGAGCTCAACATCTACTCCAGCAGTAGGTTCGTCAAGAATCAATATTTTTGGATCATGTACAAGCGCTTTGGCTATTTGAAATCGGCGCTTCATCCCACCAGATAATTGACGAATTCGAGCATTACGCTTATCTTGCAACCCTAGGCGCTCAAGTAGACTTTCAACAAGACCAGTTGCATCCTTTTTATTAATACCATAATACCCCGCTTGAAATAAAAGGAGCTTATCAAGAGGGAAAAACCAGTCTTGGGTAAATTCTTGAGCGGCAATGCCTACTTGCTTTCTAGTGAATCTATAATCATTAACAGTATCTCGGTTAAAAATCAAAGTTTCACCTTCATCTTTTCTAACAAGACCTGTTAAAATATTTATTGTGGTTGTTTTACCGGCTCCATTCGGCCCTAGTAACCCAAAAAATTCACCTTCAGCAATATCTATGTTTATTCCTTCTAACGCCTTAGTACCATTGTAGGTTTTTTTAAGACCCTTTATGTTGATAGCATGCATTAAGAATTAATCTCGAAACCTATTTCTGTATCGAACGGATCTGGAAAATCAAAACCTTCTACTCCAGGAAAATGCACTACAGATGCAATGAAACCCCATGGAATTAATATGGACGCCTCCACATTCTTTTCTTGAATTGATTTATCCTTTTTCATCGTAGAGGCTTTGAATGATGGGTGGTAAATCCATATACCATATTCATCATAGCCGACAATTTTGACATATATCTTATTTTTATCTATGCCTAGTTCCTTTAATGCGTCGTGGCCATCAAGTACTAGCATCACAATATCATTTAATACATGATCAATTTTCATAGGCGTATGGCTCATAACTTATCCTTTCTTCTTTGCAATTATCTTATATACTGCACCATTATAATCAACAATATATATTTCCCCATCAGCATCTTGTCCAAATGAAGATATATAATTTGTAAACTCCCCATCTGCGATATTTATTTCTTCAGTTCGATTTTTAAATTCGTTTGCTTTACCATCTTTGACTTTAAATGACCAAATATTTCCTGAACAGTAATCACCAAAAAAATAAACACCTTCAAATCCTTTTAATTTTTTTCCTCTGTACACATAGCCACCCGTTACCGAACAACCTTCAACGTTTAATTGATTTTTTCTTCCAAGGGCAAAAGCAGGGTGATATGCATCATTTGGGTATTCAATGATTGGAAGAACCATACCGTCTCTTTTACAATTTTCTTTTGGCTCAAAACAGTACGAAGCTTCCATTTGGCGCCATCCGTAATTATTTCCCCCTGAACTTGAGGCCGGCTCAAAATTTACTTCTTCCCATTTATTTTGCCCAACGTCTCCATAATATATATCACCTGTTTTTTTATCAAATGAAAATCGCCATACATTGCGAAGACCCCAGGCCCATATTTCTTCACGGGCATTTTTAATACCGTAAAAAGGATTAGATTTAGGAATAGAATAGGGGCTACCATTTATGTCAATTCGAATAACTTTTCCAAATAAAGATGTTAGATCTTGACCAGAATCCAATGGGTCTCCAGCTGCGCCACCATCACCAATTGCAATATATAAATAACCATCCTTCCCAAATTCAATGTGTCCCCCATTATGGTTTCCATAAGGCTGTTCTAGTTTAAGCAAAACCCTTTCAGAATTGTGATCTGCTTTATATTTAGATTGCGCGATGAATTCTGACACTATAGTGTGTCCATCATTATCAATGTAATTAATGTAAAACTTTTTATTATTTTCATAATCTGGATGAAATGCAAAACCTAATAAACCGCGCTCATCGCCAGGCCTAAAGGGATTAACAACGCGCTTATTTATGTTAAAAAATGGTTTACTTTTCTTTTGGCCACTATCCAATACAATTATTCTACCTGCCTGCTCAACTACATATAGTATAGATGCGTCCGTTGGATAGGATATAACAAATACAGGTTTTTTAAATCCATCAGAGACTAATTCTGATGATAATGAAATCGATTGACCCATTATTATAGATGAAAACAAAAGTAATAGTGTATTCTTTATCATTTTATTTCATTTCTAAAAATTCATTTTCTGTAATTATTTTCACACCAAGCAAGCCAGCCTTTTCTAATTTTGATCCAGCAGATTTTCCTGCTACAACAAAATTAGTATTGTTACTTACGGCGCTATTTACCCTGCCGCCATTTGATTCAACAATTCTTTTTGCTTCGCTTCTTGTTAATGATGTTAATGTTCCGGTAAATACAAAGCTAAGATTTTCAAATTTCTGGCTTATCAGACCTGATTCTTCTTCAAATTTAATTCCATAATTGATACATGAATCAATTATGTTAATATTAGATGCATCTGACCAAAACTGTACAATCCCTTCTGCGACGATTGGACCCACTTCATTAATTAGCTCCAGCTCTTCAAATGTTGCCTGTTGAAATCTTCTAAGATTTGAACTGTACTTTGATTCAAGTACTTTAGATAAATGTGCGCCAACGTTCCTTATGCCAAGTGCATAAACAAATTTTGCAAAAGTCGTTTTTTTTGAACTTTCAATCGAAGCCAAAATATTTTCAGCTGATTTTTTTGCCATTCTATCAAGATCAACGAGATCATCAAAACTTAGCTTAAATATATCATCAAAGGTGTGAATTATATTTTTTTCAACAAGCTGATCCACCAGCTTTTCTCCAAAGCCATCAATATCCAAACCACCTTTTGAAATAAAATGCTTAATGCGCCCTTTAATTTGAGCCGGGCAAGATAGATTATGACATCGCGCTACTGATTCGCCTTTCGGCCTCACTATTTCGCTTTTACATTCAGGGCAAGAGCTTGGCAATTTGTATCTGCAAGTTGATGAGGGCCTTTTGCTTTGTACAACTTTCACGACTTCAGGAATAACATCACCCGCGCGCTGAACCCATACAGTATCACCAATCCTTACATCTTTTCTATCTATTTCATCTTGATTGTGTAATGTCGCATTGGTAACAACTACCCCTCCAACATTAACTGGTTTTAATTTTGCAACCGGCGTTATGGCACCTGTTCTACCAATAGATGCTATAATATCTATAACTTCACTCGTCACTTGTTCCGCTTTGAATTTTCCTGCGATAGCCCACCTTGGCGACCTGCTACGCGAGCCTAAAGTATTCCGCTTTTCAATATTATTAACTTTAAACACTGTTCCATCTATTTCATACGGTAAATCATTTCTTTTGGCTTCAAGCATATTATGGTATGAAACTATTTCATCAATATTTTTTGTTAGGATGATTTCATTATTTACTGGAAATCCCCAATCGGTCAACGCATTTAAAAAATCCTGATGAGTATCGAAATCTTCCCCATCTATTTCTCCAGGCTCATAACAGTAAATTGAAAGCGGCCTACTTGCGGTAACCGAAGAGTCAAGCTGACGAAGGCTGCCTGCTGCTGCATTTCTAGGATTGGCAAAGATAGATAGCTCACTATCGCTTCGATGATTATTCAATTCTTTAAATTCATCCTTAAGCATAAAAACTTCACCCCTCACTTCAAGTAGGCTTGGAGCAGGTATTTGATTTGTTCTAAGAGAAAGAGGAATAGCATTAATTGTTTTCAAATTCTGTGTAATATTTTCACCCTTGATACCATCGCCTCTAGTCAGTCCATATTTCAACTTCCCATTTTTGTAAACAAGCTCTACACCAATTCCATCTAATTTAGGTTCAGCTATAAAATCAATATCTGAAACATTGGCCAAGCTTTTTTTTGTCCTATTATAATAACTGATTAGCTCATCAGAATCCATTGCATTTTCA
>CAYLUE010000004.1:2000-9293 GCA_964386795.1 uncultured bacterium | reverse complement strand
TTTTTTTGTCCTATTATAATAACTGATTAGCTCATCAGAATCCATTGCATTTTCAAGCGATAGCATTGGCACTCTATGATTAATTGATTCAAATGCATCAATTGGAGAGGCGCCTACGCGTTGTGTTGGCGAGTCTTCTGTGACAAGCCCAGGATATTGTTCTTCTATATCTTGAAGGGTTCGCAATAATACATCATATTCAGAGTCGGAAATAATTGGATCATTTAGTACATAATAATTATAATTATGATCATTCAATTTTTTTCTAAGATCTAGAATTTTTGTTTTGATTTCCATTTAGCTAGTATCTGCCCTCAGCCCTCTCTTTATAGTATTTAATAGGGTCCACCAGATTCATTGTAATTGGATTAAGTACACCAGAATTATCAATGGGCGTTGCAAATACTTTTCCGCTTTTCAATTCCACGGTAAAAAAATAGGTAATATAATTGGCAGGATTCTTTTGGGGATTATATTGATATGAATAACGTTTATTCTTTGGAGGAAATGAGATTTCTCTATAACGCGGTTGAGAATCTGTTCGATAGAACAAACTAACCTGTTTGATTAATTTTTTATCAAAATCAGTAAATACTTCAAGATTAAATGCCCTTGAATTAAATAGAACCTTTTCTGGATGATGAAATACTTTTTGATTCGCTATGAACCTTGTAGAATCAAATCTACTAAGCTCTGATTCTTGAGCATAGACTACGTATGTAACAAAAAATAAAAATAAATACTTAATGATTGATTCCTCATCCAGCAGTAAAAGTGATACATTTTTTATACCAGTGATCATATGTCACTTGTTTTCGTATCATATAATCTGCAGTACATCTTGAGTTTGCCTCACAAATATCAGCATTTTTACCCCGAACATCTGAGTGCATAACAACCACATATTTCTTGAATGGTTTTTTTGCGTATTGCCCCATATTAGCCAGAGCAGAAACAGCAAAGCTCAGATCATCATTTGATCGATTTCTGCTTACTTGAATTTCTACCTGATAAATCCTTTGGCCTTTATCAGTATAAATTTTTAACCCTGTAAGTTTTGGCGCACTATGATTACGCTTAAAATACTGAGGGGTCATTGCTGCAATTTGTTGATCAGAAAATTTTGGTTTTGCATGAAGTATTGTCACTAATGCCACAATGCTGGTAATCATATATTTCACGATATCGCCTTCCTTTTTGCAATTAAAAATAAAACAAATAAAATAATTAAAGTACCAAGTACCACAGCCTTTTGAATTCTTCCAGGGTAATATACGATTGATGCTGCTTCAATCGTATATGAATCATTCATAAAATCTTTCAAGTCAAAAGACCACCAGAGCGTATCATTTGATATTGAATCAGCGTTGGATTTTAAAATAGCTCCCGGTAAGGCACTGGCAAATTTAAACGAATCATCATTTAATTGAATAGTAACATTTGCCTCATGTATATAGGGACGCATGGATTCAAGGCATGCATCAGCGTATTGCACCGGAAGTAAATCTTTGAAAGGTTTAAAGTTTGATCGAATTAGCTCCATGGGGATACTAATCATATCAACCGATTCCATCGCATTTGATTTAAATATATCTAATAATTGACCGTCTTCTTCGGCTTTATAAAAAACACCATTAAAATGATTGAGAATCCGTTCTTTTAATAATTGTTCTATCTCAAATTGAGAATCAATATCATCCATAGATTTAGCTAGACAATACATCACGACTTCGGCTTGAACCATTAATTCAGAAGATTGATCGGCTGGCTTAATTAGCGCGCTTGCTAATGTTGGATATTTTTTATCAATTGACCGTCCTTCAAAAATTTGATGCAATATGTATGTATCGGAAAAAACTCCCTTATTGAACTTAACGGATATTGGATAGCGTAATGCTCCTATATCATTGTCAAATAGTAGATTCGTATTATTTAATAGACTTTCACTGCTTAGTATATGGACAGGTTGATTTGATTCATCATTTTCTTCTTGTCGTCTTTCTGTCTTCCATTCGCTAGAGTATGGGTGAACAAAATCATTATTATCAATATCTTCTTTATCTCCCCTAGAAACAATTTTCATATGATATCTACCATCGGGGAATACCGTAACATTAATCAAAGTTTCAACGCAGCCAATGCAAGCAAAGGAAAAAAGTGCAATAACTAATAATTTATGTTTTCCCATAGTATAATTTAATCGAATAAAATAAAGCCTGAAAAACAAAAAGGGCTGCCAAGGCAGCCCTTTTTGTTTTACCGGAATTGAAAGAAATAATTAAAATGTCATGCGAAGGGAATTCTGCAAATTTCTTATGATCAATAAGGCATCAGCTCCCGTAACATCGCCAGTGGGGTTAAAGCGATTATTCATCATATCTACTTGCATAATTCCTCGTTCGGTGCAAACGGCCATCGCGTTGTAGGCAAAATGACTGCTAGGCACATCGCTAAATCTGCTTTGTGCTTCTCCAAAGTATTTTGTCTCAAGGCTTTCATCGCGGGTGGCAACAACCAATAATCTTTGAACAGCCATCGCATATGTTGCTCTATTAATATTGTCATCTGGATAAAAATTACCATCAGGCTCTACATTCATGATTCCATAGCGAATCATATCCTTAATCCAGGTTTCAGCCCAATGATCTCTTGAATCATTTGGAACCGCAATGGATGTATTTTGCGCAGCCTGAGATGGGCTCTGGAACCCAGCAGATTGCGTAGGCATTCTATCAAAAAGTACCCCTATTTTTAATTCTTCAGCAAATAATACAGCAAGATCTGCTCGATCAATTCTTTCTTTAAGCGCCACTTTTTTTCCAACGGGAGTTCCAGGCATTGCGCGCACAATTTTTTGTGATAGCTTCCATTTTCCATCAGCCATTCCAGAATATTCACCGCGCTTATTTACCACCTGGCGAAAATAGTCTTCCGCTTCATCGAACTCGTAGTTATAGAGATAGGCCACTCCAAACCAATACTGAGACCCTTCATGCTCTTTGTTTCTTTTTAAGGCTTTTTCTAGATGGCCTTCAGCTCTTTTAAACCATTTTTTTTCTGTATCGCGCATATTGATCCAAACCCTGCCGCTTAATGCAAGCGCATCTGGATCTTTGCCGCCCTTACTGGCGCAGGTAGATGCAAATTTTTTGGCCTCTTTATTCTTGCCGAGTCGTGCATTCGCAAGACCCAGTCCGCCATATCCCAAAGCAAATTTATTATCGAGATCAACCGAACGTTGAAATGACTTAATAGCTTGTTGGTAGTCTTGGTTATCCACCGCACGCATTCCTGCTTTGTAATGATACTCAGGCGTATCAACATCGCTTTCAGGTTTTGTAGCGCATGCCGCAAGCAGCATCAGAGCGGTAATTGATGTTGTAGGTAAATATTTTCTCAACATAAGGTATTCCTCAAAAAAGTTTAACTAGTTTGAATATACTCTCAAAAAATATTAAATAAAATAAGCGTAATCTAATAATTTGAGCTGTATCACACGAGGGCAATATATATTGCTTCCTGCCTATGAATTGAATAATTTATAATGGTTCGTCCCCCATTATATATAGGTACGTCCCTTCAGTTAATATGAGAGAGAAAATGGTAAATAAGATAAAAAATATAGCATTATATATATTGATTGCATCTTTCGGTCTTGTTTTTGCTCAGCAAAAAGCTACTGGTGTTGGTTATGGTCTCACCAAGGATGCTGCAATTGAGCAGGCAAAAAGAGATGCCGTTGAGCAAGGCCTTGGTGCATATATGACCTCAACAACTACGGTCACCGCAACGTCTATTGAAGACAATATTTATTCCAAAGCCCAAGGTTTTGTCAAAACATTTAAAGTCATTAAAGAGTCTAAAGGCCCGGATGGAAATTTTGAAGTTACTATTGAGGCTGAAGTAACCGATATGATCGATCAGGTCATGGCAGATGAAGCTGCGTTACAAACGCTCTTGAATGCGATGAACCGTCCGCGTATAATTTTTCTGATGAAAGAAGAAAACCTAATCGATAAAACACCAACCAATTTTGCGGAGACGAAACTACTAGCCACATTCTATGAAAGAGGGTTTGATGTGGTAGATAGACAATTGGTTCAAGCCTTAAAAGGGCAGCAGGACTATAGTCAGGCTATGGCTGGAAATGTTTCTGCCGCAGCTAAAATTGCATCCCAGTTAGGCGCTGAAGTTATCGTAATTGGAACCGCTAAGATATCTTCCGGAGGAAAGTTTGGTCCCATGTTCTCAGGGCAGGCAGATGCAAATGGCAAAATTGTTCGTACGGATACCGGTGAAATTCTTGCGGTTGTCCCATCTGCTAGAGGGAAAAAACCACATATATCCGAATCAACAGCAGGAACGATGGCCGCTAATCAAGCCGCTGAAGAGCTGGGCAAGAATATCATTACCCAGTTGATCACAAAATGGAGTACTCAGCAGTCTAACTTCACGAAAGTTTTTATTGTACTTAAGGGCGCAGATTTTATGTCATACATGACTTTTGAGTCATTTTTAAAAGCCCAAACCGTTTCTGGAATTCGCAATGCCTATGCAAAAAGTTTAAATGAAGGTGTAGCAGAATTTGAAGTGGAGTTTGAAGGCAAAGCCCAAGCCCTAGCAATGGGACTTGCTCAAACCAGTCCAGATGGGCTTTCTATTAAAGTAACTGGACTAAGTGGAAATAGAATTACCGCTGAAATAGCACAATAATTTTTAAGAGGTATATTATGAAACGATTAATTTATAGCATTATTTTTGTTTTGAGCGGGGTATCTGCTCAAGGAGTGGTTACCCAACTAGATAAGGGGAGCATCAATTATTCAGATCAGAGCATTTCAGCGGTTGGCATAGGCTTTGTACCTAGCAATGCGGTCAATGCTGGTATGGCGCGTCGTATGGCATTGCGTATTGCAAAGCAAGATGCTATGCGTCAGTTGATCGAGATAGTAAATGGTGTCACTTTAACTAGCGAGACTACGATGAGTGGGGCAATGGTTGATGATGTAATTAGTACTAAAGTACAAGGATTTATTAGAGGTGCAAGGCCGGTTGGTCAGCCAAAATATTTGAGCGACACATCGGTTGAAATGGAATATTCGGTTCCGATGAGCGGAATTTCTGATATTGTACTGCCTCCGGCTACTGTTCCTTTAGCAACTTCACCTGCAGCTAATAATCAAGGGGCTACCCCAGCTACAAACACTACCCAAGCAGGTGGTGTTACTGGAATTATTATTGATGCCAGAGGGTTAAAAGCTCGCCCAGCGATGGCGCCTAGAATTTTAGATCAAAACGGCAATGCTATCTATGGACCTGGAAAATATTCCCGCAAATATGCAGTTGAAAATGGAGTCGCTGGTTACTCCAAAACATTAGAAGCTGCCCAGCAAGATCAACGCGTTGTAGGTAATCCGATGGTGGTTAAAGGTGTTGGTACTTCTGGAACCAATCGTACAGATATTACGATCAGCAATGCGGATGTATCTAAAATTGATACGGCAAACAGAAACTACAAAGTACTCAATGACTGTCGAGTACTCATACTAATAGACTAATTAAATAAGGAAAATCATGAAATTTAAGTTTTTTCAATTATTATTGTTTTGCGCAACGCTTTCATTTGGATTTGCTCAAGATGATTTAAAAGCACAAACCGCTCCAGATCCTCTTGATTTAAAAATTGGGGATGAGGCACCTTCTTTTGCCTTGATGTATGCACCTGGAAAATTTGAGTTTTTAAAAAATTGGTCAGAGGTAGAAGGAAAAAAACTACGTAAGAACGTGACGCAGCCGAACCGCCATGCGGTGATCCTTAGTTTTTTTGCTACCTGGTGCCAGCCTTGCATGAAAGAATTACCGCTTTTAGAAACGGTGTATCAAGAATATAAAGATACCCGAATTAAGTTTTTTCTGATAGACATTACTGACGCCACTCGTACTAATCCTGGCGAAGTGTATGGGATTAAGTATGCCGATGCACCCGAGGCCGAAGGGTTTTTAAAGAAAAAAGGAATGACCATGCAAATTCTTTATGACCGCAGAGGTCATACCATGAAGCGGTACAATGCGATGAAACTTCCCAGACTATTTGTCATGGATGGAAATCGCACCATCACCTTTATGCGACGAGGTTTTCACGAGGGAGAAGAAGAAAAATTTGTTAAAGAATTATCTGAGGAAATTGATAAGCGGCTCGCTGAATTACCACCGCTTGTTGAATAATAGAATTGGAATAATTTGCCAATTAGTATAACTATGAGAACAATATGAATTTATTTTATCGATTAGCAATCTCACTAGTGGCTTTAGCTACTTTCACCTTTCAAATCAATGCGCAGGTAACCGAAGGAAAACAGACCGTTGCCTTGTTAGAGTTTGAAGGACGCGGGATCAGTCAGCTTGAAGCCAAAACATTAACCGATCGCTTAATGAGTGAAATGGTCAATACTGATGCGGTGATTATGGTGGAGCGCAACCAAATGGATGAAATCCTAAACGAACAAGGATTTCAGCAGTCTGGATGTACATCTTCAGAATGTGCTGCAGAGGTAGGTGCGTTACTTGGTGTTCAAAATATGGTATCAGGTGCATTTGGTAAGCTTGGTGATTCGTACACTATTGATGCAAAGATGTTCTCAGTAGAAACGGGTGCAACCATTCGCACTGTTAGTAAAACATACAAAGGCCCTGTAGATAATCTTCTTACCGTGATCGAAGTGGTTGGTTGGGAGATCGTAGGTCTGCAGCCACCCCAAGACAAACTTGATATACTAGCAGCAGCAGATCCAGCATTAATGGCTGATACTAAAAAATCAGGTGGTGGAAAAACACTACGCAGATTAATGTGGACGACCTTATTATTAGGGGGAGGGGCAGCAGCCTACCTTGCAGCAACGGTGGAGGACCCGGTACCATTGCCAGAGCCACCAACCTTGCCAGGAGGGTCTAACTGATGAAACATTTATATTATTTACTATTTACATTTTCTATAGGATTTGCGCAAGTCCCAACAGTCTTTTGGGTAGATGGCGCCAATGGTAATGACAGCAACAATGGTTACTCAGAAACCGCCGCATTTAAAACTGTACAAAAAGTTTTTGATTCTAGTTTGCTGGGCAATTATGTTGATACGATCAAGGTTAAGCCTGGAACCTACGATTTTGCTGATGCATCCGTATCGAATGCAAATAAAGCATTTATCATGCTTGGAACTGGTGGTGCAAGTCAAACAATTTTTGATGCAGATGGTAAGAATAATTTCTTTTATATGTCATCAAATGCGGATACGGT
>CAYLUE010000004.1:0-1900 GCA_964386795.1 uncultured bacterium | reverse complement strand
TATGGTGGAAATGCCCGGATCTTAAATTCTACATTCGATGGAAATTATGTAAATAATAAAGCCAGTTATATGGGAAGTGTATGGGGCGGAACGATCAGCTATGGACGCTGGGACCAAGTTTCTTCAAAAACCTATATGTTCAATTCTATTGTGACTAATAGTAGAATTTTGCAAAACGGATCCGTATATACCTCAACTGAAAATGATTACTATGGTGCGGTTCTAGGTGCTGGATCATCAGAATATTTTAAAATATATGTAGACTACAGTAATGTGCAAAGCGGGGTTAATGAAAGCTGGGCAGGTAGCAATGTATATGATACTGATCCCGGGTTTAAAGATAAGGCCGCTGAAGATTATAGTCTCTCTGATAAAAGTCCTTTAATTGGTATGGGTACAGCAACCTGGAACGACTGGGATATTGCTGCTCCTAAAAAAGATATTTTAGGAAATGCTAGACCAAACCCGGATGGATCCAATCCTGATCTTGGTGCTTATGAAAATCAGAACGCTACGATGTCAGGACCAATGCCAGTGGGTAATTTCTCCGCTAAAGCGACTAGCTACGGAGCCAAACTTGCTTGGAGCCCAAGCAAGAAAAGTATAAACAATCCAGATAATGCCGACAATATTGAATATCAGATTTACCAAGATGGAAATAGCGTTGCAAAAACAAGCGATACCACATTTACGGTAGCAGGGCTAACGCTAGGAACAACCTATGCATTTTCTGTATCCGCAAAGGAAACCACTTCTTCACTGGAAAGTGCAATCACTGGACCTATTTCGGTAACTCCAACTTATCTTGGACCTTGGTATGTGGCAACCAGTGGAGGCAGGAGCCCTGACAACAGTCAAAATACAGATTTATATGGTAGTAAAGATGAGCCGATCAATAATTTAACCAATGCATTAGACGTTGCAGCAGTTGGCGATACCATTGTTATGATGGAAGGAACTCATAGTGGAGCTGGAAATCGTGATCTATCGATCAAGAAGCAATTGGTTATTACGGGAGATATCAGCAAGGGCGCAGATAAAACCATTATAGATGCTGAACATAAATCCAGACACTTTATGTTCACTAATTCAAGCAATAATGATGAAATTTCTGCGGATAGCTCATGGGTCATTCAGAATATTACCCTATATAGAGGTATGGCAAGTGGCAATGACTACCAAGCCGCTGGAGGGTCCGTACGCCTATCGGGAAACAATAGCCCAAGATTTTATAGCGTTATTTTCCGCGAAAATAAAGATGAATCAGAATCCTATTGGACAGGAGCTGCGATTTATGTTGAAAATGAAGCCAGTCTTAATGTGGATAACTGTCAATTCATTGATAATAAAACAACCAATACTGATGGTGAACCAAATGGTGGTGCGATAGGAATTGCAAGCTATGGAAAATCACCTAATATGATCAATGCGTCTATTTTTAAAGGTAATGAGGTTTTAGGGAAGTATAATGCAGGGGGCGCTGCAATTGCAACCAATGCTGGAGTTTATATTACAAACTCTCTGTTTTATAATAACCTTTCTACAGCTCAGCAAGGCTCCGCAAGGGGAGCAATTTTTATTGAATCCCCAGGGACTTATAATCTTAAGTACTCTTTATTAATAAATAATACGATTGCAAACAACGATGCTTCTGGAGTTGGGCAAAATACATCCGGGTTCCATTTTAGAGATTACGATTACCATGGCGGCACGGGTATGGATGAAAAGCACACGGTATATGCATTCAATAATATTCTTTATGGAAATAAGGTAGCTCAGAATATCTCTGCAGCACAAATTGAGAATGCTGAGTTCAAAGCAGACTATAATATTATTCAAAATCTCGCAGAGGCTTTATTATATAATCCAAATTTATCCTTTGATTATACTTATGATTTTG
>CAYLUE010000003.1:51697-63070 GCA_964386795.1 uncultured bacterium | reverse complement strand
GATATCCCCTTGAAGAGAGGTTACATCAACCTGATAAGTTTCTACAGCCTCTGATAATACAAAATCAACAACTAAGGGGTCAAATACCGATAGAGGCGTCCCTTGAGGTATAGACGCACTTGCAACGGTTGGCGCCTCTGTGTCGACTCTAAATCCATCAGAAGAAACCGCTTCAGAAATATTAAAAAGATTATCACTAGCCTTGACGCTAAAGTAATAATCGACATTGGATGCTAGCTTTAGCCCGGTAAAGGTGTACGAGGAATCTGGTCCAGAAGCCCTCCATTCTTCAACTTGACTACCACCAGGGCTTGTTCCCAGCGCTACGTGATATGTTAAGATATCATTGAGATCGTAAAAGCCGGACCAATTAAAATCGACATCAGAACTATCATTGATCCAGTCTAAGTCTTCAGCGCTTCCATCGGCAACGGTTCCGGTAGTTGGCGGAACAAGGTCAATTGTGATCGAATGCGCATTTGCAGAGATTTCATTGCCCACCGAATCGATACCAAATATTGTACCATAATAGACTTTATTATTTTCTAAAGATAAACCCGTGACCGTTACAGAGTCTAATGAACCGGTAGCTTGTCTAGCCGCAATGTCGCTGGCGCCTTCTGTTGAGCCGATCTGTACATCGTACTTGTTGATCCCGCTGTGCGCATCAGAAAATCCACTCCAGTTAAAAATTATTTCATTGGTATCGGATTGAAAATAATTGTTCACGGTAACTGTGCCTGCAACCGGCAGGGTGTAGTCCATCATGAACCCATCGCTCGATACGATCTCTGAAATATATCCGACCCGATCGGTGACGCGTGCATTCGCATAATAAGCTGTGCCTTCAACAAGATCTTCAACAGCAAAAGTTCCTACGCTGTCTTGTCCTAGCTTCCAGTTCATCACATCGCGATCACCCGGAGCAGTACCCACAGAATATTCGTAGGTACCGATCCCTGAATTATCGGTCACATTGACGATGATACGACCCGTGCTAGCCGATCCATACCAATCAATATCGCTATCAAAGCCATCAGACATGCTATCGATCACAGGTTCTTGCGTATCAATAAAGATTCCATCCGTTTTTAATGTACCCATAATATCACCGGCAGCATTCTTAATGCGTACGCTAATATAGTAGGTAACGCTATTTGATAGCGTAAGCCCTGTTGCGGTAACCTTGGTCTCGTAGCCATTATCGGTCCAGTCAACAATATTGTTGGTTTTCCCGCTATCACCAATCGCGTATTGATACGAGTAGGTATTGGTTGAGTCGTCAAGATAAGCGTTCCAGCGTGCGGACAAGGTGGTGGTGATATTGCTATAGTCTAATTCATTATTAATAGAAAGCCCATCTGTAATTCCTGTAGCCGCGAGCGTTTTACCTGAAAATTCACTTTCGTAAGCGCCCATATCTAACCGTGAACCAAACGGGATCGGACGTTGGGTACCTCGCAGGTCAACCATCGGCGCAACAAATGTCTCATTGGCGACCGTGGTGAAGCTCGTGGTGGCAGCGCTTAATAACAGCGAGTTATCGCTGAGATCAAATTTGCCTTTATCAAAATCAACAAACCCTGGATCACCGGTGAGGTTGCCAGTATTCACTGCAAACGTCAATAGGTTCGAACAGTCATTGCAATAGCTATAATTAAGATCAAAATTACTGGTAGGTATTGCCGCATCAAGCCTGCCCATAACAATCGAATTGATCAGTAGCGGTTTTACCAGTCCATTGGTATACATACTATAGAGGTTTTCATCGGTGGTAAGGGTATCGATCATATTGATATTGATCGCATTGAACTTTTCATTGGAGCCGATCAATTGATCAGATTTTCCAATATAGACGTTACTGCCTTGCGTTCCATTTGTTAATTGATTACCTGATATAAATGCATTTTTAATTGTTAATTCCGAAGCCCACTCAATGGATAATCCACCACCTTTGAGGTATGCGGAATTGTTTTGAATATAGCTGCGGGTCACATTCAGTTTAGATGAATACAGATAGATACCGCCGCCTACCCCTTCTGAGCTGCTATTGCCTGAGATAGTGGCTCGATTTATTTCTTGGGTGATAGAGCTAGCTGGCAGACCTTCATAGGAAATTCCACCGCCATTTAACGTAGCTGAATTATTAACAATTGACACACCTAACAGTTCAGGATTTGAGCCGTTAAATACACGAATACCTCCACCAATACCCGTTACGGTATTGTTACTAATTTCAACATCCGTGATGCGCGAATCGCACGCCTCACAGCTAATACCACCCCCGCCAATATTGGCCGTATTATTGTATACTTTCAGGTTTTTAAGTCTGGGGCTAGAGTTCTCAATACGTATACCGCCCCCACCATTAATCGTGGTATAGCCATTGATTAAAGAAACACCCGTAAGGACCGCGGTGGAGTCTTCACCCGATATGAATGTTACCGCACTCGTGGAAGCATCCGCATCAATAATGGTCGAATCGATATAGGCTGTATCACCGGTGGTTAAAAAGAGCGATCCTACAACGATCTTCTTACTGGTAAAGTTTATACCGCCCTGATAGGTTCCCGGATAGATCAATACCGTATCGATATCCTGGCTAACATTGATCGCGCTTTGAATATCAGAATAATCACCCGAATCATCCGTTTTCACGGTATAGACCGCCCCTTTAATTGGTGCAGCATTCGCCTCTAAGGTAGGTGGGCTGATATTTTTAGAGCTATCAACAGCGGCCACTTTAAAATAGTAGTCCGTGCCATTGATAAGAGGGGTGATCAGCATGCTCGATTCCGTGGCGGTATCGGTGGAATCCATTATGGTGGTTGGGTTTGGATTGGTTTCGTAGTAGATATAGTACTTTTCAATATCTTCATCAGGGCTCAAGTTCCAACCCAGCGTCACCTTACGATCACCAGGAATTGCCACGAGACCGGTCGGTTTAACCGGCAACTGTTTATCATTTAAATTTTTGCTATTATTGATTTGGGAGAAGAAGTCGGATTCGTTTCCAGCGCGATCATAGACTGACCCAGGAGATGGTCTAACGGTCAAAATTTCTCTACCACTTTGAATGCCTTCGGTCCTAATGCCCAGCGCAAATGTGCTATCATTGACTTTGGCAATTCCATCGGGGAACGGAAGGGGAAGACTGGCCGTACCTCCTGTAATGGATAACAGATAATCCGCAAAGGTCAGCTCGCCTGATCCGAGCTGCGTACTATAGACCGGTTCGCTCATATAAACGGTCACGGTTGCATTGCTTGGCACAATCTCTATCGATGTAATTACCGGTAAGGCTTTATCGATGAGATTGACCGTATTTTTTGCTTGAAGAATTTTTGCTACGTTATTGGCAGCATCATAGATAGAATTTTCTACCGGGGATAAGGTAATGACCTCGTAGCCGTCTGGTACGCCTTCAGTAGAAAGGCCGAGCTTGTAGGTATTGCTACTATCCACGTAGGTCAGCGAAATAGGCGTGGTGCTTTTCAGCGTTGCAACGCCCCCTGTCATGCTGACAACAAAGTCTTCTACATCTAGATCTCCACTACCACCGGTTGCATTATACACGGGATTACTAAAGGATACATTCACCGAACTGTTATCACTTTCAACCACAAGCGATGCAAAGGTGGGTGCAGTTTGGTCAATTAATAACGTATTATCGACCGCTTGCAATGGACTGGATACATTACCCAATGAATCGTAAATCGCATTGTACTGTACCTGCAGCGTTACTTTTTCAAATCCATTGACCTTTCCAGACAGGGCAAGTCCTAAGGTATAGACCGCTCCGTTTTTACTAAAGCTAGTTGGCTTTGGGCTAGTGAGCGTGGCGTTTCCGCCTTCTAAAGATAGGGTCACATCAGAAGTATCCAATACTCCCGACCCGTCGCTTTTGGTAAATACTTCCTCATCAAACTCAACAACCAATGCGCTATTATTAGTATTAGGTGCAATCGCAAGAACGATAGGACCTGCAAGATCTTTTAATTTTGCTGTATTGGTGGACTGGGTTGATAGCGCAACGTTACCAGCGTTATCATAAATCGAACTTTCACCCGGAATAACCGACAGGACCTCTTTGCCCGTTCCGGTGCCTTTAATATCAAGCCCAATGGTAAACGCCGTACCATTTTTTGAAATTGTGGTAGGTGTGGCCGTGTTTAATGTTGCTCTTCCACTTGCAACTTGAAGAATAAAGTCTGCGACTTCTAGGTCGCCATTACCATTACTTTGTTTAAAGACAACTTCAGAGAATGTGACGGTGGCAGTACTATTATCATTGGCGATGACAACGCTTGCTATCGTTGGCGCTAATTTATCGATCAATGTTTTGCTATTGGTACTTTGCGAGGTCAATGCAACATTACCCGATGCATCAAAAATTGCATCACCTACTGGTGATATTGTCAATGTTTCTGCACCGGTTGGTGTGCCATTAATTCCGATGCCTAGGGTATAGACATTTCCAGCTTTACTGATCGTAGTTGGATTCACCTGCGATAGGGTTGCGCCTGCTCCGGATATTGCAAAAACAAAATCCAAGGAATCAAGGGCGCCGGACCCATCGTTTTTACTAAATACCGGTTCGGAAAGGGTAATAGCAACCGTACCATTATTATTTGCAAGGCTAATACTGCTGAATATTGGTTTCGCTTTATCATTCAAATTAGCGGTATTTCCAGTTTGCTCTATTAAGCTAATATTACCTACAGTATCATAAATTGAATTGGTCACAGGGGTTACCGCAACCACCTCTGCGCCATCGGGAGTGCCGCTTAAATTAATACCCAGCGTATAGACATTGCCGCTAATAGAAATTGAGGTTGGGGTTGGGCTGACTAGCGTTGCACTGCCGCCATTTAATGTGAACGCAAAATCGGTTTTCTCCAAAGCGCCTTGTCCATTTGAGGCTTTAAATACCGCTTCGGACATAGTCACGATGACGGTAGCATTATTTTGAGCCACGCTAACGCTTAGTATCGTTGCGGGAGCCTTATCCTTTAAGTTGGCGGTATTGTTGGCCTGCGTTGTACTAGAGATATTATCGAGCGCATCGTAGATTGAGTTAGCTGCAGGGCTCACCTTTAATACCTCTGCACCATCTGGTGTTCCTGAAATATTTAAACCTAATGTATATACATTGCCATTCTTAGCTATGCTGGTAGGAGTAGCGCTCCCCAGCTTAGCAGTGCTATTCGTATCTGGAATTGAAAGCACCCAGTCATTAACGGTCAATGCACCGCTATTGGGTGTGCCTGGATAGGCCGTTTCAGCTAAAGTGACATCCACCGTTGCGTTATTAGCGGCGATAACAATACCGGTAATCGATGGACCAAGTTTATCATTGAGCTGTATGGAATTATTACTCTGACTCGTGGTGGCGATATTTCCCGCAAGGTCAAAAATAGAATTTGCAACCGGATTAACGGTAACGGTCTCCGCGCCACTGGCTGGAGAGTTCAGCCCGATCCCTAAGGTGTATACATTGCCTTCCTTTTGAATACTGGTAGGGGTAGCAGAGCTTAACTGGGCACTGCCTCCAGATATCGAAAGGGCAAAATCTGATGGTTCCAAATTTCCGGTACCATTGGACACAGCGTAAACGTCTTCATTGAACGTAATAGCAATCGTTACATTATCGCTAGCCAAGCTACGGGAAGTGATCGTAGGCGCGCTTTGGTCCGATGCGCGTACATTGAAGGTACGCATATACCCATCTTCATTAGCGCCCGAAGAGACCACAGCAAAGGTATTACCATCGATGTCTGCGATAGCGTTATGTTCCCCTTGATTGGTATCAAATTCAATTGATTTAGCGACCGTGATACCGGTTCCATTGGAGTTGATACTGATCGATTTGATAAATCCATCATAAGCGCTTGATCCGCCCGTATCGTCTCCAGAATACACCAGGAGCAATGCTTCATCGCCGATTGCGATCAGATCATTGTAAAATCCGCGCTGGTTGTCATGTTCAACCTGTGCGTTTTGGGTCTCGGTGATCGTAGCGCCATCATTGGAAATCGTGAAACTGGTTAGAAAGCCATCATCTCCAGATCCCGCATAAGCTAGCACATACTTATCCCCGCCAAGCTTTACGAATGAATTATATTTACCTGAAACGTTATCATGTTTTAAGCGGTTCACATATTTATTACTACTACCGCTAGCGCCCGTGATTTCTCCGGTCGAAGGATCAACATTAAAAGTGGTAATCCAACCTTCTGCTCCATTTGCTGCTCCCGAATGGGCAACGGCCAACGTATTGTTATCTACTTGAACTAAAGAATTATAATCCATGTAGGAGTTATTGCTGCTGCTTAATAAATATTCCCAATCTTTTCGGGTGACAGTAACTCCATCACTTGAAATGGTAAACGATGCTACAATTCCACGGTTATTATGATCGCGATATGCGATTACATAAATATCTGAACTGAGCTTTATAAAATCATTTTCCCTACCATCGTTGGTGTTACTGGTTTGAGAAAACAGATAACGATTATTTTTTTCAGTGATGGTTGCCGCATCATCGGAGATATCAAATGTCTGAATGCGCCCACCATCTGAATAATCCCAATAGGCTAGGGCATAGGTATTTTCATCAACCTGAACCCAGTTGCCTCCATAATAATCATAAGGTTCAAATTGCCATCTGGTACTATTACTGTTAACAGGTGTCTCTTCTAAGGTCTCACCATCCGCCGAAATATTAAATGCGGAGAGGTAGCCATCCCCATTGCGATCATTGGTGTTGTACATAAAGGCTACAACATACGTATCAGCGTCTCGCTTTAACAGGGCAGGAGATTGCATGTATCCTGTCTCAAATTCGATGGATTTTGCCACGCGTATCTTTTCCGCGTTAAAGGTTTTGGTATTATTGCTTTGCGATGTTTGTGCGATATTACCCTTCGCATCAAATATCTGATCGGCTACCGGGGTAACGGTTAAGACTTCACTGCCATTAGGCAATCCAATATAATTGATCCCTAACGTATAGGCATTTCCACTTTTTGAGATCGAGGTGGGGGTGGCGCTACCAAGCGTTGCCACACCACCGGCAACAGACATTGCAAAATCACTTATCTCAAGGTCGCCGCTTCCCACGTATCCAGTTCCGCTGGCTGTTTTGGTGTCAAAGACTGCTTCTGAAAAGGTCACCGTGATCGTCGTGTTATCCGATGCCAGTGCTGTTTGGGATATTGTTGGCAACACTTTTTCATACAGAGCGACCGTATTATTGCTTTGCGTGGTAGATGCTGCGGTACCGTTAATATCAAAAATTGCATTGGAAGCGGGCAGCGCTTTAAGGGTTTCCGATCCATTTGGGGTGCCGGATAGACTAAAGCCCAAGACGTATTGATTATTGACTGTATTGGAGATACTGGTAGGGGTGGCGCTAGCAAGGGTTGCCGCACCGCCAGAGATAGATAAAACAAAGTCAGCTACTTCTACCGCGCCAGAACCCGCATTAGAATTATAGGCCGCTTCACTTAGCTCAACTGTGAATAGACTGTTGGTGTAGTTAATAGCGTTTGACGTAATGATCGGTCCGGTATTATCTGAGGTACCAATATCAAAGGTTTGAATAAAGCCATCTGAACCTTCACCTGTATAGACGACAGCTACGGTATTCTTATCCAGCCTTACGATATCGGGATCTTGACTATCATAGGTATCAAATTTATTTTGCCATTTTTTGGTGATGGTTTGTCCATTGGATGAGATGGTATACATCTCTAGGAATCCGTCAGCACCTTCTCCCCGATAGGCCAAGAGATATTCATTGGCATTAAGTTTTAACAGCTTCGTATATCTTCCTAGATTTATTGCTGTGAATTTATGCGCAGCAACCGAGGTGATCGCAGAACCATCTTGAGGAATGGTAAAGGTTTCGAGTACCCCATAATTTCCATTAGTACCACTAGTATTATAGGAATATCCTGCATTGACGTAAGTATCATGGTCAACCTGCACCAAACTATTATCATAGCTAATGCCATTATCACTGAATAAAGCGCTGGCTACTTCTGTGATACTGCTTCCATCAGGAGGGATGGTAAAGGTTGCGATTCTTCCGTCATCACCATATCCGCTATAGCTTAATATATAGGTATCCTCATCAGCTCGGATGAGCGAATTTTCCGTGCCGTGTTGATTATCATGTTCCAAAAAATTGTTATTGCCATTGACGTTATCGTTCACTGCGATCGATGACCCATCTGCTGATACGGTGAAGGTTTTTAAAACACCATCATAGTTAGCTCCTGAATACGCTAGCACCAAAGTAGAATCGGTCATCTTCAATGCGGAGCCATGTTCATAAAAACTTGTAGCAAACTCATTAGCTGATGAGAGCTGCTCAATGGTTTGCCCATCAGCGGTTATCTTAAAGACTTTAGCAAAACCATCATCAGCTGCGCCATTGTAAAACAGGACATACTTATTACCGGTTAAATGCACCAGTTGATTGTATTCCCCATCGTTATCATCGTGTTCTTCGGTTGCAACAAAACTACTATTGGTGACCGATCCTGCATTGGTGATCTTAATCGTAGTGATGGTTGCTTTGTTATTAGCACCTTCATAGGCGATGGCATAGATATCATTTGCAATGTGCAGCATCGAGTTAAAGCGAGCATTGCTGCCGTTAAATTCAAAGTTTACAATCGGATTCATGAACGATACGTTTAGGTCAGCTGTATTATCGCTTTGCGATGTTGATACGACCGTTCCATTAACATCATAAAGCGCATTTTGATTTGGGGTGACCGTGATGGTCTCGTTTCCATCCGCAACGCCGCTGGTAGCAAATGTTAAGGTAAACTCAGGCCCATACCCACCAGAAAGTGAGGTAGGTGTTGTGCTTGCTAGTGTAGCGGTACCACCTGAGATTGATAAGGTAAAATCAGATACTTCTGGAGCGCCGCTACCCTGATTGGAGTTAAAGATCGGTTTTAAGAACTTAACACTTAATTCTGTATTATAGGCATCGACCGTGGTGCTCGTGATAATTGGACTTCCTGTTCCTCTTAAATACGCTTCATTGTTGATCTGAGAATCATCCGATGCTTCATTCCCTGAGGCATCATAAATACTGTTGTCTACCGGCTTTACTATTATTTTTTCAAAACCAGAGGCTTGCCCTGCGATGTTCATACCCAGCGTATAGACATTGCCACTGATCGAAATCGAGGTAGGGGTAGCAGAAGCCAGTGTTGCATTTCCACCGGATAAGGAAAGAGCAAAATCTGCTACTTCCAGCGCACCGCTCCCACCATTGGTTCTATAGACCGGCTCATTCATCGTAACCGCGATCGTGCTATTGTTGCTTGCGATCGCAACCGATGATATCCTAGGGTTTGTGGTATTTGCAGCTTGGGGGTAATTAAATGTTTTGATCCAGCCGTCATCGTAATCTCCTTCATAGGCTAAAACAAAGTTATCAAAGTCGAGCATCTGTAAGCTGTTCCAATCATTGGTAGCTACTTCATGCTCAAGTATAGAAGACTCGGTGATCGACGCACCATCATCCGGTACAGTGAACGTTTTGACATAGCCATCATTACTAGCACCTTTATAAGCGAGTAAAAATTTATTTTCATCTATTTTGATCAGCGAATTGTAGTAGCCGACATTAGTATCGTGATTAATATTTGCCACTTCAGTGATTGAAGACCCATCGGTTGGAATCGTAAAGGTTGATATTTTCCCATCTTCACCATTTCCGGCGTAGGCGAGTAGATAGGTATCGCTATCCACTTTACTTAATGAATTATAAGACCCGTTATCTGTGTCGTGTTCAAGTTCTTGCAATTGAGTGATCGTCTGTCCATCTGTAGAAATCGTAAATGTTTTGAGATATCCATCTCCACTGGACCCTTGATACGCCAGCACATATTTACTCGCGCTTAGCTGTTCCCATGAATGCCAGTATCCGTCGCTGCCATCGTAATGTTTAAGTTCATTTACCTGATTGATAGTACCGCCATTAACCTTAAAGGTTTTGATCCAGCCGCCCCACTGGCTTGAACTTTGCGGTCCATAATTATAAGACCTGTAGGCAAGGGCATAGGTATCATCATCGATCTTGATCAATGCGTTATGGGCAGTACTGTTAGTATACGTATCGTGGAGATAATTTCCCATCTCGTTGATCACAGAGCCATCATTTTTGATCTGGAAGACCGATAGCCACATACCTGCAGTATTTGAAACCGTAACGCCATCGTGCCTCGTACCAGAATTATAGCCATAGTAGGCCATCAAATACAGATCCTCAGACATTCGGATGAAGGATGAATATTGTGATTCTTGTTTTGTTCCCAATTCCTTTTCAAGTACCTGGGTGATGGTATTTCCATCGGAGCTAATAGTAAAGGTTTGCAGGTATGGATCGGTGCCATTTCCAGTGTAGGAGAGCGCAAAAGAATTTTGATCCATTTTAATAAGATTATTATAGATACCATAATTGGTATCATGCTCAAGTTTGGTATTTTCAACTAAGCGCCTGTCGTAAAGGTTGACCGTGTTATTGCTTTGCTGCGTCGTTGAGGCATTTCCACTTGCGTCGTAAATAGAATTTGCAACCGGCGAAACGGTCAATACCTCTAGGCCGTTTGCAGAACCCGAGGTAGCAAATGTAAGCGTATAGTTATTATTACTTTGGGATATCGCGGTTGGCGTTTGACTATTGATCGTAGCTGCGCCACCATTGATGGCTAATGAAAAATCCTCTTTTGCCAGGCTACCGCTACCATTATTAGCACTGTAGGATGTTTCACTCAAGGTTACCGTCACTTGCGTATTAGCGCTATTGATAGAAGTAGTTGTAATGTATGGACCATTTTGATCTTTTAGCGCAGCGCTCACTGAACTTGCGGCCTGCATAGCGGTTCCGCTTGCATTGTAAATACTGGTTGAACTTGCAGGCTTTAGCGTAATTGATTCTACGCCAACTGGAAGTCCAGTTAGTGTAAGGAATAAGCGAAGCACCGTTTCACCACCGGTTAAAGCACCAGCGCTTCCTTCCGAGGTATTGTTATTCTTTTTTATGCTGCTGATCACTGTATTGGTTGCAACACCACCATTGCGTGCGAATGTTAATGTTAAATCGCTTGCTTCGATCGCGCCACTACCACCATTGGTATCGAACCCACCGGCGCTAAGGGTAACATCTGCGTAGCTGTTGTTTGATGCAACGGTCATGGATTCAAAGCAAAAACCTAAACAGGCTGTGATCGTGACCAATCCATGGCCTTCCCTAGCCTCAGCCGAATTTGATTGGTTCGATCCATTGTTATAGGATCCACCACCACCACCAGCATTACAATTACTATTGGAGCCGGTACCACCAGA
>CAYLUE010000003.1:34088-51597 GCA_964386795.1 uncultured bacterium | reverse complement strand
AGCCTCCCGTGGTTCCAGTTAGAGCATGGCCTCCAGGATCATTACCGCTGTAGGAGTTTGATCCACCGCCCCCACCAGCAATGATCAGCGCCGTGATATCGGTAGAACCGTTGCCGGTTTTTTTAACCACGAAGGTTCCACCGCCACCGCCACCATCATATTGGTTTCCAGAGCCTTGCTGACCCACTAAAATTTTTAATACATCACCTTGCGATAAGGTAAAATCACCTTTCATCCGGGTGCCTTTACCGCCTTGTGTTGGTCCATTACTTATTGAGCTTGTACCCCCACTGCCTCCTGTATTACCTCCTTGCGCACCCCAAACCTCGATCGTATAGACCCCATTCGCTGGAACGGTCCATTCCTGAATTCCTTGGGTATTGATGGTGACCGCACCATTTAAATTGTTACCGCTACCGTAGGTTGAGTTCACCTGACTTTGGGTCGGACCATCTTTTCCTGTTGCACTCGCATTGGTGAATGTGTAGACCGTTTGCGATAACGCTAAAGAGGGTAGAAGGAGAGCCAATAGAACATTAACTCGTATGTGTTTAATTAACTTCATTAGATTAAGATCGGATTCTAATCCAGCCTAATTCTATTCTAATCTCAAAGGTAATAAATTATCTAAACTAGTTAGATTGTACTGTCGCTGTACCGCGCGTTAGGATTTCAATATCCACATCATCCTGATCAACAAGTTCAGAGCCATCCGTAATTTCAAGCGTGGTTGCATCGAACGACTGTTTAGTATTGAAAAGGATCGTGGCTATTTTTCCTGTACCGCTTTTGGTGATCTCGTTTCCTAAGTAAAAATAATTGATATCGAGCACACCATTGTCATCATCGTAAACGAAAAATGACGTATTGGTTTGTGCGCTATCGCTGAAGAAGTCACCGGTGGTCACGTTGGTCACGCTCAAACGGTTTGCATCGTAGGTGATTTGAGCATGAATTCCCGATATATTATCCGCCGAAACAACGTATACATCAAATTCGGCTGCAGCACCAACGGTTGTTGTGTTGCTTACCGGATCAAACACCAATCCTGGTGATAGAGCCGAATCTATATCGCGTGGATTTAGTTCTGAATTATCGTACAATTCGCACGCCATGGTTAGAAGGGCCATGGTTGGTAATAAAGTTTTAATCAAGCGCAATGGAAAACCTCAATTGTGGTTGGTTAAGTTCTGGATTATAAACCAGATCAATTTTTTTATGATTTCTAGATGCCATATCCTCATTTGGCCCGTTCATATAAGCGTCTACGATATTGTAGAGGTGCGCAGCGCCCAAGAGATAAGCCAGGATCGTTAATTGATTTTTTGATGATTCAGCGCTACTGGATGCATCATCAGACTTTGTTTTAAAGGCATTGATTTGATCCGGGTCTGATTCTAGTAAATAACTTTGATGATATTTTTTTGTATCCTCATCAGATGATTTCATATTGCTATAGAGTAGATAGGCGATAGCGCCGGTGCCCATTTCCCCTGCAAAAAAATACAATGCTTTTCGACGAGAAAGCGGCTCATTATCCAGCGCATTGGATGTATATAATTGTCCCCATCCCGGAATGATCGTAGAGCGCACCGCTGCTGCTAATGGAGTCTTAGGCGCCGGTGCGGCTTCCTGGGTAATCGTACCTTTACGCTTATTAATAAGCGTACGCGGTGGTTTTACACCCATCATTTCCCAGGCAAGGATCTCGATTTCAGTGATCAGACCATCGACCGGGCCATTGTAAGTCGCATTTTTAGTTTTTGCTGCAGCACCGGTAGCAACTTCAAACATCTTGGCATCGATCGTATAGGTATCACCTAGTTTTCCAATCGCACCATTAATCATAAACTTTACACCGAGAAGTGCACCAACCTCAGCTGCACATTCTTCAGAGGTACATCCAGCTTCATCGTAGCCTTGCTCTTCCATTACTTCCATCATTTGACGCCGGTCCACCAGGATCGCTTTACCGGTTGCATCTACTTCTGTCGCAAATCGATCGGTTAAGGTTTGCGCTTCCAGTTGACTAATGCCTCTAGGGTCAAAGTCCATGATCGCTACCGTCACCTTTTCACCATCCTCAGCACCTGTGCGTTTTAAAATCAGAGGTTGCGGAGGTTTTAAGGCCACAATTTCCCAGGCAAGGATCTGCATTTCAACCAGCAAGCCACCGGTAGTTCCATCAAAGGTAAGATTTTTTGCACGCTCAACCCCGCCAGTGGTGACCGAAACCATTTTCATATCCACGGTAAAGCTATCCCCCAGCTTTCCAATTGATCCGCTTATCATAAATTGCGCTCCCAGGAGTTCTCCAATCTGCGCAGAACACTCAGCGGTGGTACAGCCAGATTGCTGCAACCCTTGTTCTTTTAAAATATTTTCAAGCATTTTGCGATCAACGAGGCGCACAGCACCGGTGTTTGGCAGCTCTGAGCGCAACCGCTCGACTAAGGTCTCTACTTCATACTGCGGTAGTCCATTGGCGCTAAAATCCAATACAGCAACGCTGGGCTGGGAAAATGCCAAAGCCACGAAAGCTAGAGGCAAAATGGAACGCAAATATTTAGCTATGTTCATATTTTTTCTCTCCACACAAATAAACAGTCTAGAATTTGATATATTTTATCCACAATAACACAATATAAAATATGGTAAAATATAACAACCTTAACTACTGCATAAATACGCAATTTTTAGCCCGATTTAAACAGTAACGTTTATTGCGATATCAATTATCGTATGGAATATAGATAGGTTGCTAGATTTATTGTGTGATTTAGGTCAAACTTCTTGCGAATACGATAACAGTGACTTTCAACCGATCTAATCGATAATCCTAGAGTGTTTGCGATTGATTTAGTATTGTAACCTGCTCGTAGGTAGAGACAGACGCGAAATTGTGATTGCGTTAAATCTGCATGTTGTTTGGATAGGTTTATTACAAAGTTTTGATTTTCTTTTTCAAAGCGGGAAAAGAAGTCGATCCAATGTTGCTGTGTTGATGTTTCAGTCACATTGCAAGATATTAAATCTCATAAATAAAATGAATACTGCATTAATACTCATTTAATACAATAGCATTAATTTAGGTTACGTTTTTGCGGCTACCGATTTGTTGAATGAATTTATAGAGGGTAGTATCGCGATCTAATTCTAGTTTTTTTCGTAAGCGATAGCGGCGACTTTCAATAGACCGTACCGATAGACCAGTCATCTTTGCTATCTCCTTGGTGGTTTGTCCGGACCGTAAATAGGCGCACAGACGCAGGTCGGGGATAGTCAGTGATTTGTTCAAATTGGCGAGGTGCTCTAAAAAGCCAGGATAGGTCTTATTAAAATGTAATTGGAATTCTCCCCAATCTGTTGAACCTGTAGTTGCATCTTTTAGCTTTGTTCGCAGAGGGCTTAGGAGATATTTAGATTCAGAATCGGAAAGAAATTTTGACGCATAATTAATATCTTTCTTGATCGATTCGATCATTTCATTTTTTTCCATGATAGAGGTACTTACATGCCGCAGTTCGCGCTCAGTAGATTTTAATTCAAGCTCAGCCACCGCTTTACTTTGTTCAGCCAACAATTGCTGCTGTTGGGCTGTAATATATTCATTGCGAACCATTGAAATGATAAGCCCTAAAATGAAGAAGACTAAAATGGCTAAAGCGATAAATTGACGCCGATCTTCCCTGGCTTCTTTTAATGCTTCTTGTCCAGCTCTCAGCTGATTACGTAACTCCATATGGATTAACAGCTCACGATTTTGTGAGGCAACCTCTTCCTGGTTTAATAATAAAAGAATCTCATTAGTTTTTTCAATTTCACTCTGATTATTAATCTGCGATAAAATATCTTTTTTTGTTTTTAAAAGCTGTTTTTTTGCACGATTCAACCCTTGTTTATTAGCAATTAAAAGACCTTCATTGAGATCATATAACGCCTGCGCATGATCTTCAAATTTACTATGCATTATTGCGCTAATATTTAGCAGGGTCGATAGTTCAATAGGTAGTTCAGCATAATAGTCTTTTGCTTCACGTAAATAATTAAACATAAGCTTTTTATTTTTTTGTTTGAAATAATACTCAGCTAGATACTGTTTGCTCATTCCAAGATAACGGTTAGCATTCTCTTCGAAAGCGCCATATTGCTCATTTTCAGAATCAAATAATCTTTCTACCATCTGCTCAGCACTATCGCAATAGATAGGCACCTGAGATGACTTACCAGACCGTAAGAATAAATCAGCTAAGCTCAGATACGAATGCGCAAGGTCATCATATTGATTGCGTTGCTCTCTTAGCGCTTTACCTTCTATATATAAAGCCTCTGCTTTATCAAACTCTTTCAGCTGAATTGAAATGAGAGCAAGATTGTTCTTAGAAACAGCCATTCCTGCAAGTTTATCAGAGCGACCAGCTGGATTTAATTTGATATCATCATTATCCGAAATGGATTTAAAATTCTCATAAGACCGCTGATAGGATTCTGTTGCTTTATCATATAGTCCTTGCGCAAAATATACATTACCAATATCAATTTGAAGCCAAGGAGGTATTTGGCCTAATACTTCATAAAATATTTTTTCTGCTAAATCAAGATATTCAATGGTTGGGCCCGTGAGTCCTTTAATATGATATATTTGACCTAAGGCAGCGTAGGCTGCGCCCTGGACGCGATTGGGGTTTTTTACAGGATATTTTTCTAAAATCTCAAATGCAAACCTGACCGCTTTATTGGGATTCACAAACTTAATCATATTCAAAGAATCGCGAATCGCTTGATTATTATCTTTGGAAAAATAATCGGTAGTTTGGCCATTTGAAAAGCTCAAACTCGCTGCAAATAAAATAAGACGCACAAATTTCATGCCCCAAACATAAGTGTAATATTTCTCAATTCAAATGCGTGTTAATGCAGTAGCGTGGGGTACCGCAGAAATACGTATTATATTTCATTAGATTTATTGTATTTTCTTTTATTCGAGGTAAGTAATTATATGTTGACAAAATATGCAGATACGCTTAAAAGGCGCGGCTTAGATACCTGCTCATCACAAATATTGGCTGATGTTCTAGAGAAATTTCCTAAATCTATTTCAGTTAAGCAGTTAGCGCATAATACAGGTAAGAGTGAAAAATATATCAAAAGTAAAGTACGCGCAATGAAAAGGGATGATGTTCCAATTTCTCTTAAGCGCGGTTCAAGAAATAATTATGTCACCACCAGTCTATTTGAGCCAGTGCACTGGATATTAAAGGAAAAAGAAAATGCGGAATTGGCGCTGGAAGATCTCAATTCAATTAAAATGAATGGTGATGCATCGGTTAATAGAAAAAAGAGAATTGTAAAAAGGATCTATAAAGAATATCTTAAAGATATGAATGATCTAATTGACCGTTGGTATTCGCTTAGATTAATTCAGTCATTGAAAGATGACTAAGGCTCTATTATAATTTGATTATAATCCCATTGGTTTTGATGGGGATTTGATTCTAATACACTTTCCTGCCCCTACTTTAATTATTGATTCAATAATCTAAAAAGATCTTACGCATTGATAATTTCAATGTCTTAATTTATAGCAATGGATTCAATCGAACGAAAAGATCTTAATACTGAACAGCAAAATGCTAACTCTGCTAACATTGATGCATTATCTGTAAGAGAAATTCTCCAAGTAATCAATCAAGAAGACCGGTCAATTGCAGATAAAATTGCAGATTCAATCGATGCTATTGAACAAACCGTCGAAATATGTACGCGCGCAATAAAGAACGGAGGTAGAATTTATTATATTGGAGCGGGAACATCTGGTCGCTTAGGCGTCTTGGATGCCTCAGAGATTCCACCTACTTTTTCTGCACCCAGCAATCTATTTACTGGTATCATCGCAGGAGGGGATAAGGCGCTAAGAAAATCGATTGAAGGCGCTGAAGATAGCGCTGAGCAAGCGATAATAGATCTCAAGTCAGCTAAAGTACAATCTGGTGATGTATTAATAGGTATAAGCACAAGCGGCGCGGCAAAGTATGTTCAATCTGCGCTGAATTATGCCAAATCGGTTAACCTTAAAACTGTATATCTATTATGCAATACAACTCCCTTTTTGAAGGCCAATACAGATGTTACAATTTCGATAGATACTGGCGCAGAGATTATTACTGGTTCTACGCGAATGAAAGGAGGCACTGCTACCAAAATGGTATTAAATATGATATCCACAACGTGCATGATAAGATTAGGGAAGGTTTATGGGAATCTTATGGTTGATCTTATGGCGGTGAATGAAAAGCTAGTCGACAGGGGCATCAGAGTAATTATGCAGTTAACAAAGCATAACTATAAAGAGGCAAAAGAAGTACTAAAAAAATCAGATATGTCGGTTAAAACTGCGATCGTGATGATTCACCGTTCTTGCGATTTAGGCGAAGCAAGGCGCCTTATTGATGAAAATAATGGGATCTTGAGGAATATTATTTGATGATCATTATTCCACAGCTAAATGAAGATTTATTAAAAGAATGTAAAATAGATACATTTCGATCAAGTGGAAAAGGGGGACAGCACGCAAATAAGACCGATAGCGCTATCAGATTAACGCACCTATCTTCGGGCCTAGTAGTGGTTTGTCAAGATGAGCGTAGCCAGCATAGAAATAAAGAAATCGCATTAAACAGGCTTCGTAAAAAACTTGAGAAATTAAATATAAAACGAAAAAAAAGAGTTTCTACGAAACCTACATTTGCTTCAAATGAAAAAAGAATTCAATCCAAAAAAATCCGATCACAAAAAAAAGAATTAAGAAAAAAACCAAAAACAGATACCTAAATTATTAAGTAATTTTTGAACCCTTTATTTATATAGAATAATCAAATGAATGTAAACAAATATATTTTTCGTGAATACGATATCAGAGGAAAGGTTGAAGATGACTTTCCACCTGAGGTTGTAGAAAATCTGGGAAAAGCGTTCGGCACGTTCATAAAAAGAGCGGGCGGTCAAGAGGTCGCGCTGAGTGGAGATGTACGTTTAACTACCCCGGCATTAATAGAATATTTTAAAACGGGAGTCCTTTCTACGGGAACAGATATCATTAATATAGGCATACTCCCAACCCCAGTTAATTATTATTCAATGTTCAAATTAGATGTAGCTGGAGCCGTTCAGATAACCGGTAGCCATAATCCGCCCGAATTTAATGGTTTTAAAATGTCGCGAAACAAAAAATCAGTGTTTGGCGAGTCTATTCAAGATTTAAGATTAATTATGGAAAAAGAAGACTACGAGACAGGAGAAGGGACAGAAGCCTCTTACAATATTTTATCTGATTATAAGAGAATGATTAACTCCAAAATTGATATTGAAAAGCCACTGAAGGTTGTGTTGGATTGCGGTAATGCAGCAGGAGCGTTATGCGCATCAGAAATTTTTAATAATTTGAATGTTGAGCTTACGGAACTTTTTTGCGATGTTGATGGAACATTTCCAAATCATCACCCCGATCCAACGGTAAAAGATAATTTAGCTGATTTGATCGCTAAAATGCAGACAGGCAAGTATGATGCAGGTATAGCATTTGATGGAGATGCTGATCGGATAGGGGTTGTTGATGAGACCGGTGAAATCATTTGGGCAGATCAGCTTATGGCATTCTTTTTACCGGAATTAATCAAAGAAGGTGACGAGATATTATTTGATGTGAAATGTTCAAAATCACTTGAAGAGATGATAATTAAATACGGGGGAACACCTGTGATGTGGAAAACGGGCCATTCCTTAGTAAAACAAAAAATGTTAGAACTCAATTGCAAATTTGGCGGTGAGATGAGCGGGCACATTTTTTTTGCGGATGATTATTATGGATACGATGACGCGATCTACGTTGCTGCCAGATTATTGCAAACACTATCAAGGTCTTCTAAGACCTTATCTCAATTAAGAGAGGAGCTTCCACAATACCATTCAACACCAGAGATGCGGCTTGAAGCAAAATCGGATGAAGAAAAATTCCAAATCTCAAGAAAAGCTGTAGAATATTTCACTGAACATTATGACTGCTCAACGGTTGATGGGGTTAGAATAAATTTTGATGATGGATGGGGTCTTGTTCGCGCATCCAATACGCAACCCGTGATTGTATGTAGATTTGAAGCATCTACCATTGAACGGATGAATGAAATAAAGAACCTCGTGATATCAAAATTAAAAGAAATTGGTGAGCTCAAATTTGATGTCGGACATTAGATCTTTTCAAGATCATATTTCATTTATACGATCGCAAACAGAAAAAGGCTTATCCAAGATACCGCTTAGGCCCAATCTTACTAATTACTTTTATGAGCCGATTAAGTATGTATTAAAAGGGAAGGGCAAGCGACTGCGACCCATCCTTGTTCATCTAACTGGGCAAATTTATAATGCACACCCGGATGAGTTGATGAAAGCTGGAATAGCTGTAGAATTATTGCATAATTTTACTTTAGTGCATGATGATATCATGGATAATGACTCCAAACGTCATGGGCAGCCTTCTGTTCATAATAAGTGGGATACTTCAACAGCTATTCTTGCAGGAGATGGACTCTTTGCGCTGGCCCAGCTTTCGCTAGCTGGACTGAAGCCAGTTGCGTACCAACGCTTTAATGAAGTTGCGCTTGAGGTTTGTGAGGGTCAAGGCATTGATAAGGAATATGAAAATAATACATCTATTACTATGGATGAATACATTCAGATGATTGGTAAAAAAACTGCCTCTTTTCTTGGTCTGTGCGCTGAATTAGGTGGCTTATTAGGATCTGCATCACAAAAAGAGTCCAATAATTTATTTCAATTCGGTTATAATTTGGGTTTAGCTTTTCAAATAAAAGATGACTATCTCGAAATATTTGGAGATGAAAAAATTATGGGAAAAAGCTTGGGTAGCGATTTAGATGAACAAAAACAAACAGTTATGACTATAAGTGCTAGAAAAAAAGATTTTGATAACTGGTCTAAGTTTATTCAAAAAAAGAATAATTTATCACAATACAAAGATTACTTTGAGACTAGCGGGATTAAAAAAGAAGTAGAGAATTTGATTGAAATCCATGTAAGTAAGGCGCTTAGCGGTCTTGATCTGATATCAAAGAATAGGTCTAGCCACCTCTCAGAATATGCAAAGTTAATATTAAATAGGGACTATTAATGAATTCACATGACAATATCGATGTAAGCAATATGTTTAAATCGATCTATGATTTCCCAGATCATATGGTTGAAGCTATATCGATTGGAAAAGAAATTAAGATTGATAAACAATATAACAACCTCTCAAATATTGTCATCTGCGGTATGGGTGGATCAGCGATTGGCGGGGATCTTTCAAAATCATTAATTAATAGTTCTTTAAAACTACCTCTTTTTATTAATAGAAATTATTCCCTACCCGATTGGGTAAATGAGCATACCCTGGCAATTTGTTGCTCGTATTCTGGAAATACAGAAGAAACTTTATCTGCTTATCGTGATGCTCTATCAAAAGGAGCTAATGTAATTGGAATTTCAACGGGAGGGGAGCTGACCAAATTACTAGATGAGAACAATCACGATAAAGTGGCGATACCTTCCGGATTACAACCAAGAGCAGCGGTCGCGTTTTCCTTTATTCCATTATTGTATCTATTGAGCCAATTAGAGTTAATAGATAAAAGCATATTAGATGAAATAGATTCTAGTATTGATAAAATTAAATCAGTTAGAAAATTATACAGCAATGCAAGTGATGATAATCCTACATATACATTAGCTAATCAAATATATAAAACTATTCCAATAATTTATGGTGAGAGCGATACTACTTCTAGCATTGCCCTTAGATGGAAAGGACAGCTTTGCGAGAATTCAAAAATGATTGCGTATCATAATGATATTCCTGAAATGAATCATAATGAGATTGTCGGCTGGCAAGAAAATCCTGAAATACTAAAACAATTTTCTATTCTTTGGATATCAGATGAATCAGTGCATAAAAGAAATAAAATTAGATATCAATCATCGCTGGAAATAGTGAAGCAATTACCAGCTTTTCAAAAAATTGTAACACTTGAAGGTGATAGCTTTACTGAGAGATTCATTCATTTATTACATTATGGCGATTGGTTAAGTTTTTGGTGCGCATCAATGCATGAAATAGATCCTACGCCAGTAGATAAAATTGATCAATTAAAGCAGGTATTATCTAAAACAAGTTGAATGCTATTTATTCAATGTATAATTTTTATTAAGGCCTATTAAATGATTCCAGTCAAAATAAAAAAGATTTCATATTACCACCCCAGTAGAAGCTATGCTGTAATTCTTGAAGAAATTAATGGCAATAGAAGCCTCCCTGTTTTGGTGGGAGCATATGAAGCACAATCTATTGCAATGGCCATGGAGTTTGTTGAAGCACCACGCCCACTTACGCATGATTTAATTGTAAGTCTTATAAAAAAGATTGATGGGAAACTAACTGCAATAAAAATTACTAAAATTGAAGATGGTGTATATTTTTCTACCATTGATATTCAAAGTAAAATTCTAGGGCATCGGCATATTGATTCGAGACCTAGTGATGCTCTAGCGATAGCATTGAGGATGCATACTCCAATACTTGTAGCCGAGGAAGTTATGGATGAGGCTATCGTTTGGGAAGAAGGCTCATTAATAATTGAAGATGAAATAAAGCAATCCCCCGAATTAGAAACACTTGAAGAGCAATTACAGAAAGCTATTGAAAAAGAAGAATATGAAATTGCTGCAAGGATTAGAGATAAAATAAAAGACTTTGATAGTTAACTATCAATAGAATCAATCGCAAGCTGAGCGGCTTGTTGTTCGGCAGTTTTCTTATCTGATCCAATACCGCCAGGAAAAAGGTCATTACCAATTTTTACTTTTACCTCAAAAAGTTTTTTATGTTCTGGACCTGATACATTTGAAACAAGAAATTTAGGATTTTCCATTTGTTTCAGATGACATAGCTCAATAAGCCTTCCTTTGTAATTAACTGATTCCCACGCAAGCTCTTTATGAGCCCAAATTGTCTCCAATATTATTTTTTTCGCTGATTTTAAACCGCCATCAAGGTATACAGCTCCAATCAATGCTTCATAAAGGTTTGCAGCTTGTTTTAAAGCAATTTTCTCTTGGGATAGATCAACGTTTGATTCAATTTTAATGTGATCCAGGAGGTTTAATAACTGGCCCATTGTAGATAAGAAAGATTTTTGAACCAAAGCGGAACGTTTTTGAGTTAAAATCCCTTCATCTCCTTCAGGAAATTCACGCATTAATTCTCTGCTAACTACAATATCTATAACAGCATCGCCTAAAAATTCAAGCCTTTCATAATTTTCTCTTGGTTTTGTTGAAATTGATCTATGGGAAAAAGCTTGTTTATAATAGGTCTTATTCTTGAAACGATAACCGCATTTTTTTTCGATTTCTGTTTGTGGATTTAAATTAAATAGAAAGTCAAAAAATGACACGATATAGATTAATCTTCATCCCACTTTTTAAAAACAATTACCGCATTATGACCACCGAATCCAAAAGAATTTGACATTGCTGTATTTATGGTAAAATTTTCAGATTTATTTGGTATGTAATCTAAGGAGCATTCTGGATCTTGATTTTCATAGTTGATAGTTGGGGGTGCAGTATTTTCATTAATTGCTTTTACGCATGCGACAGCTTCTAATGCACCACTAGCACCTAAAGCATGGCCAACCATCGATTTAGTTGAGCTAACTTTTATTTTACTGACATTTTCCTTAAAAAGTGAAGCAATGGCCGCAGATTCTGTTTTATCATTGAATGGAGTAGACGTACCATGCGCATTAATATAATCAACTTCATTTGTTTTAATTTTGGCATCTTTTAATGCAATATTCATTGCTTTTATTGCACCTGCTCCACCCTCAGAGGGTTGCGTAATATGAAAAGCATCATCTGTTGCTCCATAGCCAGCAAATTCTCCAAGAATGGGAGCGTTGCGTTTTAACGCATGTTCTTTTTCTTCAAGCACAAGTGCTGCAGCCCCTTCTCCCAATACAAAACCATCTCTTTCTGCGTCAAAAGGACGACTTGCAGCTTCAGGATTATCATTTCTAGTTGATAAAGCTCTGATATTGGCAAAGCCCGAAATAGTTAGTCCGGTTATACTTGCCTCTGATCCTCCGGTAACCATTATATCTGCATCTCCATATTGGATAGCTCTAGCAGCGCATCCAATAGCATCCGTCCCAGAAGCACATGCAGAAATGATGGTATGATTTGGTCCTTTTAAACCAAACTTTATTGCAAGATTGCCAGAAGCTATATTTGGTATAAATCGAGGGACAAAAAATGGTGATACTCTTCGCTGACCTCTTTCAACATAAACTCCATGTTCATTTTCAAGAGTTTGAATACCTCCTATTCCAGTTCCAATGATTACTCCAATACGATCCTTATCTTCTTTTTCAAGATCTAAATTAGAATGGATGATTGCTTCTTCAGCCGTAATGAGATGATAAACTGTAAATAAATCAAGTTTTCGAAGTTCTTTTCGGTCAAAATATGACTGCGCATCAAAATTTGTTAATTCCCCAGCAATTCTAACGCTTAATTTATCTGCATCGAAGCTATTAATTGTCCCGATTCCACTCTTACCCGAAATTAGCGAATCCCAATATTCTGTAAGGGTATTGCCATTAGGTGCTAATGCACCTAATCCAGTAACAACTACTTTGCGCTTGGTGGACATTAATTACTTATTTGAATCTAAATAATCTACAGCTAATTGAACTGTGGTGATTTTTTCAGCATCTTCATCAGGGATTTCAATACCAAATTCTTCTTCCAACTGCATAATAAGCTCAACCGTATCAAGCGAGTCTGCTCCTAAGTCATCAACGAATGATGCATCTGAGGCAATTTTTTCTTCCTCAACACCAAGCTTATCAATAATAATTTCTTTAACTTTGTCATATGTAGACATTTTACTTTCTCCTTTTGTTAAATAGTTGTCATTCCACCATCAACCGCAATCGTTTGACCTGAAACATACCCTGCTTCATCCGAAGCAAGATAAAGAACTGTAGCAGCTATTTCATCAGGAAATCCAATACGACCTAATGGTATTTGATTTAATAAATTTTCTTTAGATTTTTCATCAATACTTTCTACCATATCTGTTTCAATATAGCCAGGTGCTATTGTGTTTACAGTAATATTTCTTGATGCTAATTCTTTTGAGACAGCTTTCCCTAAACCAATTACCCCAGACTTAGAAGCGGCGTAATTTGCTTGTCCAGGATTACCAATAAGACCTACAATAGAAGAAATATTAATAATCCTTCCATGCTTTTGCTTCATCATCTGCCTAGTAACAGACTTTATTCCATTGAATACGCCTTTAAGATTGACATTAATTACTTGATCCCAATCCGACTCACTCATTCTCATAATAAGACTATCTTTTGTTATTCCAGCATTATTTACGAGTATATCAATTGATTCGTATTTTGAAATTGTGTCATCAGCTAATTTTTTAAAATTTTCAAGATTTGATACATCGCAAATAAAATAAGATGAAGATAGGCCTTTATCATTTAGATTATTTGAAAATTCTTTTAATTCATTTTCTGATCTGCTTGCACAAACAACGTGCGCTCCGGCATTAGCTATCACTTCTGCTATAGCTTTACCAATTCCGCGAGAGGCGCCTGTCACTATTGCTACTTTATTTTTAAGCTTAAACATTGGTTAAATTTAATATATCTTCATAAGATTCTGCACCATACATTATTAGTGAGCGATCAATTCTCCTCGATAAACCTTGAAGCACTTTTCCGGGTCCTATTTCAATGCACGACCTAACTCCATCTTTCATCATTTGCGATATTGATCTATGCCAAAGTACAGGATTTTCAATTTGGTTAAGAAGCGCATTTTGAATTTCCAATTTTTCTTTCACGGCTTTTGAAGTGAAGTTTGCATAAACAGGAAAAGCTGCGTTACCTATCTCCATTGAAGTAAGATATTTTTCCAGTTTTTCTTTTGCACTGCTCATTAATGGAGAATGAAACGCTCCGCTTACATTTAATGGAATTACTTTCATTGCACCAGCTTCAAGTAATTGTGGAGTCACATTCTCTATACTATCCACGTCACCGGATATTACGACCTGTGAAGAAGAATTATAATTTGCAATACAGGCTACCCCATTTGAAAAATTTCTACATATTTCTTCTATTTTTATTTCTTTGAGCCCAACAACTGCAGCCATAGTTCCTGGTCTTTTTTGCCCTGCTTCATGCATTGCCCCTGCTCTAGCTTGAACTAGTTTTAAACCATCTTTATAACTAAATGCTCCTGCAATAGAAAAAGCAGAAAATTCCCCTAAGCTATGACCTGCTCCACAGGATGGGTTGAATCCATTTTTCATTAGCAATTTTCCAATAATAAAACTCACAATATACATGGCAGGTTGAGTATGAATAGTTTGCCTAAGCAGCTCTTCAGGTCCAGAAAACATAATTGTTTTGATATCATAACCTAAGATATCATTTGCAGAATCAATTCGATCTTTGGCATAGTCGTTTAATTCATAAATATCTTTACACATTCCAACTTTTTGAGAAGCCTGCCCTGGGCATAAAAAAGCAGAATGCCTTACATTTACGCCCATCGAATCAACATACTTCCCCAGGTGAACCCTCCACCAAATGCTGCAAATAATAGTAAATCATTTTTTTCTAGCCGGTTTTCCTCGACAGCATCGTCTAGTGCTATTGGAATTGTTCCTGCCGTAGTATTACCGTATTTATTGATATTTATCAACACCTGATCATCGGTAAGCCCACAGCGCTCTGCTGCAGCATCAATAATTCTTTTATTGGCCTGATGGGGTATAAAAAGTTTTAGATCGCTACCTGAAATATTATTGTTATCAAGTATTTGTTTGCTCACTTCAGCCATATTTTTTACGGCAAACTTAAAAACAGTTTTCCCATCCTGATAGACGTAATGCATTCGCTTATCAACTGTATCCTTTGATGCAGGATGAAGACTTCCTCCTGCAGGAACCGTTAAATATTGATGACCGCTTCCATCGGCAAGTAGAATAGAGTCCAAGATGCCACAATTATCTGTAGATGGCTCTAACAATACACCTCCCGCACCATCACCAAAGATTACGCATGTATTCCTATCGGTATAGTCAATAATTGAACTCATCGTATCAGCGCCAATTACTATTACATTTTTATACTTTCCTGATTCAACAAGCTTAGCGCCTGTTTCCATTGCATAAACAAAACCCGTGCAAGCTGCGACTATATCATATCCCCAAGCATTTACAGCACCAATCTTATCTTGTACAAGGGCAGCAGTGGATACAACAGGAAAATCAGGGGTACTTGTTGCGACAAGTATTAAATCAATATCTTCTGGAGATTTACCTGATTTATTTAATAAATCCATAGCTACATGTTTGCACATATCAGATGTAGCCTCGCCTTCTCCAACTAAGTGCCTTTTTTCTATCCCAGTACGTGACAATATCCAATCATTTGAAGTTTCAACCATTTTTTCCAAATCAGTATTTGTTAGCGTTCTTTCTGGTAGGTATTTTGCAGTTACTGTAATTTTAGCGTTCAATTTAGTGGCTCCAAATGATCATTAATTCCTTTCGAAATATCCTCAATTAATTTCTCATTAATTGATTTTTGTGCTAAGATAATCGAATTCATTATCGCTTTCGAAGTTGAGGCTCCATGGCATACAATCGAAATACCATTTATCCCTAAAAGCGGAGTTCCGCCATGTTCTTCGTAATCGTATTTATTCCTTATCTCATCTAACGCAGGCTGCACCATTTGTGCACCAATTTTATAGCGGGCCTTACTCGTTATCTTTTTTTTAATCATATCTGCAAATGAAGCAACCCATCCCTCAGCAAATTTGATAATTGTGTTTCCCACAAACCCATCGCAAACTAATACATCAGCCTCACTAACGAGAATATTTCTACTTTCGACATTACCAATAAAGTTTGGGAGCTCTCTTTTTAATAGGGAATAGGCTTCTTGATATAGCTCAGATCCCTTTGAAGGTTCTTCGCCTATATTTATCAATCCTACCTTAGGGTTTTTTACACCTTCAACATGATCTAAATAGACTGATGACATTATTGCAAATTGTAATAAATGTTCAGTTGTAACATCTGGATTAGCCCCAACATCGCATAAAATTTTTCCTCCGGTTATAGCTGGAAAGAAAACGCTTAATGCTGGGCGTTTAACGTGAGGGATTCTACCAAGTGCAAGTATTGATGTTGCCATTTGCGCGCCAGTATTTCCTGCGCTTATGAATGCATTAGCCTTATTGTCTTTGACTAGATGTATTCCTTTAACCATAGAAGAGTCAGGTTTTGATTTTATAACCTTAGATGCAATATCATCCATTGTTACATGCTCAGTAGCATGAATAATTTCTAATCGATCAGAGGTAAAACCATTGAGCTCTTGATGGATTATTGATTTATCTCCAAGCAAGATGATTTTGATATCTTTTTGAGTTCTGCTAAGGGCTGCTATTGCGCCTTTAACTGGTGCCTTGGGGGCTTGGTCGCCACCCATGACATCTAAAGCAATATTCATGCCAATAGTAGCTTTATTCCGTTACTGAAATAACAGCTCGCCCTTTATAATAGCCGCAATTTGGACAAATTCTATGCGGTATCTTTGCTTGATTACATTGAGAGCATGTGCTGGTACTCACAGAGCTAGCCTTATAATGAGTTCTGCGTTTTCTTCCTCTAGCTTTTGATTGTCTTCTTTTAGGTAATGCCATATTTACTCCAAATTATAATTAATTAAATTTTCTAATTCTTTTAAACTTTCATTAGACTCAAATTTTTTACAATCACAATGTTTTTCATTCAAATTTAACCCGCAATTTGAACAAAGCCCCTTGCAATTACTATTGCATAGTTTTTTTATAGGTTCATCCAGTAAAATAATATCACGTAAAATATCACTTATATCTATAAAATCATCAGAATTATTGAATATCATTACATCTGAGTTCATTTCTTTAATTATTTCTTCATTCTTTGTTAAAATAATATTCAATTTTGATGATAAATCATCTTGATAATCTTTCAAGCACCTATCGCATGATACATTTATTGTAGAATCTATTTTCCCATAAATTCTAAACCCTGAAGAACTCTTTTCATTGGATAATTCGCATTGTATTTTTTTTGCAAACTGACTTAATCTCAGTGATTCTGGAGATAAATTAATCAATTTATTATTTAAGCCTGCCTCAAGTTCTGTGCGATATAATTTCATAATAATAATTTAATTATAGTTTATAATCAATCAGTCGATTGATCTAGCCCCATATTCTCCTTAATATTTTCAATTTCTTGTTCATGATTAATCATAAGCAAATCTGTACCCGTTCTTTTTTTAAAGATATTGAAAATTAATGTTTC
>CAYLUE010000003.1:25339-33988 GCA_964386795.1 uncultured bacterium | reverse complement strand
TGATTATTCCAAATATCAAGGATGGATTGTCCTGATAAGAATAATGCGAGGTAATTCGCAACAAAATAAACACAATACCCTACGATATTTGCACGGGCAAATATTATGATTTTTGTAAGACTGAGCGCCAGCCTTGGCGCGCGAAGAATATCTTTTATATTATAATTGAGTTCCAATTGAATTATTAAGTGATGAAATGATTTTAATTTTCGTATCTAACGAAATCAACCCAGGCTTTTTCCCGGCGAGATTCTGAAAGAGATTTTGCTACTGCAGTTGCTGTATCGCGATTATCGTAGCTGCCAACTCTGATTCTAAACCAAACCTCATTAGTTTCCTTGAAAAATGCTTTTTGTATATAGGCATCAAAGCCTGCCTCAATTAATTTAGCGGCAACTTTTTTAGCATCTTCAAGCTGTTTTTTTGAAGCAATTTGAATGGTAAATCTGTTCGAATCAAAAGGAATCGATTGGCCATTGAATTGTTTTTTTCTTTTCTTTTTCTTTTTTGAAGCAGGAGAGACCTTTTTTTCTTTTGGCAAAACTGATTTTGTTAATTTATTAGAAGATGAAGAATCTGAATTAACAGAAGAAAGATATTGATCTACTTCATCATTTTCATACCAATTCATTTCATTTTCAGAAAGCAACTCTGACACTGCTAAGGTATCTAAAGCGCTATATTCATCTTCATCTATATTAGTTTCTTCGAATACAATTGCTTCAACAATGCTGAAGATGAATGATTGAGTTTCAACTTCATCATTATACTGAAAAACAGATGCCTCTATACTGAATTCGCCAATAACATCAGGAATAAATTTCACTGAATAGCTATCATCACCTGCTTGAATATCCGAGTTATTTAAATAGCTATCATCAGGAATGTTTGTTAATTCCCAAATAAATTCTAAATCTTGACTATCCTCAGGGATATCTATGGTTGCTACTACCGGCTGACCAACGTATCCAACAGGATTTTCTCTTGTACAGCTGACCATTAAAATGAGTAAGGACGCTAAATATATTTTTTTGTTCATAAAAGACATAAACCCTAATAAGGAATTTGAAGATTTGAGTAGGACAAATGCAACTGTTAGTGATTCGCTATTAATTCTGTATTATTAAAGAAAAAACCTATTTCTCTAAGCGCATTTTCATCGCTATCAGCACCATGTACCGCATTTTCTCCTAAAGAGGAAGCAAAGTCTTTTCTAATAGTACCATCTAGAGCATCATCTGGGTTTGTAGCTCCGATTAATTCTCTCCATTGATTAACCGCATCTGGTTTTTCAAGCGCAATCACTATGCATTGACCTGATGACATAAATGCGGTCAATTCTGTAAAGAAGGGCTTATCATGGTGTATTTCATAAAAACCCTCTGCTTGCGGTTTGGTCATTCGCATTAGTTTTAATCCTAATATTTTAAAATCATTACTAATAATTCTATCAATTATTTTTCCAACATGACCATTCTTAACGGCATCTGGTTTTATGATTGCAAATGTTTTATTATTCAAAACTCTCTCCAAATATTAACTTATTTTATTGCTTTCTTCATCTTTTCACCGATTTCTGCAACTGATTCACAAACGATAATTCCACAATCTTTCATAATTCTCATTTTAGCTTCAGCGGTATCATCGCCACCAGACACAATAGCTCCAGCGTGGCCCATTCTTCTGCCTTCCGGAGCAGTTTGACCTGCAATAAAGCCAACTACTGGTTTAGACATATTTTCTTTAACCCAGCGAGCTGCATCGTTTTCCATCTGACCTCCAATTTCACCTATCAATACGACGCCTTCTGTCTCATGGTCTTTTTCGAATAGATCTAGTATATCAATCATGGTTGTGCCAATAATTGGGTCTCCTCCAATACCAATAGCGGTCGTTTGACCCAAACCTGCATCAACAAGCTGTCCAATAGCTTCATAGGTTAAAGTACCTGACTTTGAAACGACACCAATATTGCCTTTTTTACAAATAAATCCAGGCATAATACCAAGCTTGCATTCTTCTACTGTAATTATTCCTGGGCAGTTGGGGCCAATTAATCTCGTCTTGTTCTGATCGACCACTCTTTTAACTAATGCCATATCTCTAACAGGAATCCCTTCAGATATGCACACTACTACTTCTATTCCTGCCTCAGATGCTTCAATTATCGCTTCCGCTGCAAAGGGGGGAGGTACAAAAATTATAGATACGTCAGCGTTCGTAGCATTTTTTGCCTCCTCTACAGAATTATAAACCAATATTTTACCATCAATTGCTTTTGTGCCACCTTTTCCAGGGGTAACACCACCTACAATATTTGTTCCGTAAGCTAACATTTCTGATGCATGGAAACTTCCCTCGGATCCAGTAATACCCTGAACTATCACTTTAGAGTTTTTATTTACAATAATTGACATATATATTTCCTAAGATTTAGTAGCTACCATTACGACTTTTTCTGCCGCATCTCTCATATCGTCTGCTGCGATGATCGAAAGACCTGATTGATCAAGAATAGATTTCGCCTCTTTAGCATTGGTTCCTTCAAGCCTTACAACCACTGGAACTTCAAGGCCTAGCTCTTTTACTGCGTCTATGACTCCATTTGCAACCCTATCGCATCTTACAATTCCGCCAAAAATATTAATTAAAATAGCCTTTACATTATTATCAGATAGGATAATCTTAAATCCATTCTTTACAGTTTCAGCGCTAGCAGCACCTCCAACATCCAGAAAATTTGCAGGATCACCTCCAGCAAGTTTGATTATATCCATAGTTGCCATTGCTAATCCAGCGCCATTTACCATGCAACCTACATTTCCATCTAATTTAATATAATTCAAATCAAATTTACTTGCCTCTACTTCTGTAGAATCTTCTTCATTAAGATCTCGCAGTCTTAGTACCTCTTTTTGCCTATAGAGCGCATTCCCATCAAAATTAAATTTTGCATCTAAAGCAATAATCCGCTCATCTGATGTTAAAACAAGGGGGTTAATTTCAACCAATGAAGCATCTGTATTTATATAGCATTGATAAAGTTTTTGAAATAGTGATACAGATTCCTTAAAGGCGTTGCCTTCTAACTTCAGCCCAAATGCAAGTTTTCGTGCTTGGTACGATTTCATTCCGACAAGAGGATCTATCCATGTTTTAATGATTTTTTCAGGTGTTTCCTCTGCGACCTTTTCAATTTCTACGCCTCCTTCAGTTGAAACCATAAAAACATCTTTTCCAAGGTTTCTATCTAAAGTTATTGCACAATAGTATTCATTTTTAATATCAGAAGCTTCTTCCACATAAATTTTTCGCACTTTCTGACCGTTTTTGCTGGTTTGATGCGTTACAAGACGCATTCCAAGCATTTCTTTCACATTCTTTAGTGCGGATGCATAATCTTTAGAAACTTTTACCCCTCCACCTTTTCCGCGGCCACCTGCATGTATTTGGGCCTTTATTACTACAGTTTCAGAGTTGAATTCACTTTGAGCCTTCTTAATGATATCTCCAGCATTACCAATGTCTTCAATCAAGTATCCTCTAGGAGTGGGTATTGAAAAACTTCTAAAAATTTCTTTTCCCTGGTATTCATGTATTTTCATAATTTATTATTTCCTTGAATCAATTAGGACTCATCCATAAATGGATATCGATAATCTTTTGGTGAATCTAAGGTTTCTTTTATTGTTCGCATAGATACCCATCGTATTAGATTGAACATTGATCCAGCTTTATCATTCGTCCCAGATGCCCTGCTCCCTCCAAATGGTTGCTGACCAACTACAGCCCCAGTTGGTTTATCATTAATATAAAAGTTTCCAGCAGCATGACTTAATTTGTCTTTTGCATCTGATATAGCGCCTTTATCTTCTGAAACAACACACCCAGTTAGGGCATAATCAGAGGTACTATCTATCGTATCCAATATATTAGACCAATCTGTTGGATCATAAATATATATAGTCAGCACAGGCCCAAAAATTTCTTCACACATAGTGCGAAACTTTGGATCAGTAGTAAGAATTGTTGTAGGCTCAATAAAAAATCCTTTGGAATCATCACAGTTGCCGCCTGTAATTATTTCTGCATCAGGTGAGGATTTAGCATATTCAATATATTCACTTATTGAATCAAAGGCAGGTCGATCAATCACTGCATTCATAAAGTGACTAAAATCCTCAGGACTGCCAATAGAAATTTTTTCTACCTCACCTATGAAGAGTTCTTTAGCAGCTGGCCAAATATTCAATGGGATATACGCTCGAGACATTGCAGAGCATTTTTGACCTTGATATTCGAATGCACCTCTTATCATTGCAGTAACTAGAACTTCAATATTTGCTGATTCGTGGGCAATGCAAAAATCTTTACCTCCTGTTTCGCCAACAATTCTTGGGTAGGATTTATACTGGTTGATATTTTTTCCAACTGTTTCCCACATTCCTTTAAATACATTTGTAGACCCCGTAAAATGTACTCCCGCTAGATTTGGATTATCCATGACCTTTGGACCAATTTTTCTTCCAGATCCTGGAATGAAATTAATTACCCCATCTGGAAGGCCTGCCTCTTGTAATAACTTCATGATATAGTATGCAGGTAACACTGCGCTTGAAGCGGGCTTCCATAGCGCCACATTCCCCATTAAAGCGGGGGAGGAGGGGAGGTTTCCGCCAATAGATGCAAAATTAAAAGGTGAAACTGCAAAAATAAATCCTTCAAGCGCTCTCATTTCAAGAGAATTTTTTACAAACTCAGTTGAATACATTGGTTGTTGAGTAGATAGCTCATAGGCATACCATGAATTAAAACGGAAAAAGTCGATCATTTCACAAGCTGCATCAATCTCTGCTTGAAAAACATTTTTACTCATATTTAGCATTGTCGCAGCGTTAATTGTATCACGCCATTCATTGGCAAGAAGATCAGCTGCACGGTTAAAGATTGCGCATCTTTCCTCGAGATCTGTTTTAGACCATGAAGCCCATGCTTGCATGCAGGACTCAATTGCCAACTCAACTTCCTTATTGCTTGCATTATGGAATTTGCCAAGTTTAGCGCTATGATCATGTGGAGCATCAATAGTTGAGGTATCATCTGTTTTATAATCTTTTCCATTAATTATTAATGGCACTTCAATATGTTGAGTTTTTAATTCATTAATTTTTTGTTTTAATGAAGTTTTTTCATTTGATCCAGGGGCATAGTCGCGTACTGGTTCATTTATAGGCTTGTTAAATGAGTATGACATTTCTTTCTCTAGTTAAATAAAAACAAATAAAATCTGGAAGCGAATTTATTGGTGAAAAATTGACTATTCAATCAAACAATTGAATTTAATATAGAAAACATTGTTTGTTTATCTGGAGCAGATACCAACGACTTTCTATAGCTACTAGCACCTTGAAATCCTCTTATATACCATCCAAAGTGTTTTCGCATCAAATTTGTTGCGGTTCTTTCTCCATGCCAGGCGATCATATTATCAAAATGTTTTTTACAGCCTTTTATGCGTAATGAAATTGATGGAGGAGGCGGAGATTGCTTACCGCGATATAACGCAACCGCTTCTTTGAAAAACCACGGATTTCCAAGAGCTGCCCTACCAATCATCACAGCATCGCAGTCAGTTTCATCAAACATTTTTTGAACATCATCTGGTTTCTTTATATCGCCATTTCCTATCACGGGAATATTGACTGATTCTTTTAATAATTTAATCAATTTCCAATTGGCTTTACCGGTATAGCTTTGTTTTGTAGTTCTTGGATGAAGGGTAATGGCTTTAACACCAATTTTTTCAAGTCTCTCTCCAGCCTCAGGAGCAACTATAGATGACTGATCCCAGCCTGCTCGCATTTTAACAGTAACAGGCACTTCAGGAACAGCTTCAACTACAGCCAATGTTATATCATCCATTAAACATAGATCTTTTAAAGCCGCAGATCCAGCGCCTTTTTTTGTTATTTTAGGCACAGGACACCCATAGTTTATATCAATGATATCTGGTGAGAATTTTTCATAAACACGCCTAGCTGCTTTGCTCATTACTTCCGGTGTATCTCCAAAAATCTGAACACCAATTGGTCTTTCAAACTCTGAAAATTTGATCATTTGTAAGGTTTTTACATTTTCACGTATTATTCCATGAGCAGAAACAAACTCTGAATAGACAATTCCAGCTCCTTGCTCTTTACAAAGAACCCTAAACGGGTAATCTGTAACACCAGCCATTGGGGCTAAAAGAATTGGTGTATTAATAGATATTTTTCCAATTTTCACCATAAAATTTAAGATAATTAATATTACTTAAATAATTCTTTCAAATCGTTAGATATAATTTTACATTTGCCCTCGGTATTTAATAAAAAGATATAATTATAAGATAAATATTATGAGTAGAGTATGTGATGTAACGGGTAGAAAGCCTATGTTTGGCAATAATGTCAGTCATGCCCACAATAAAACCCGAAGACGATTTAATTTAAACCTTCAAAAAAAGCGTTTTTGGCTAGCTGATGAAAATCGCTGGATCACTTTAACTGTATCTACTCAAGGCCTTCGGTTGATTGATAAAATTGGTATACGAAAAGTACTGAATAAAATGAAGGCTGAAGGAAAGAAAGTTTAAAGACCGCTAATTTTATAATCCTTAGCTTCTATGTTGGGAGTATTTGCCCTCCCAATTAAAATCAGAAGGGCAAAACTAAGCAAGTAATACTATTTTATAATTAATCCTGTTGTCTTCTTATGAATGCAGGAACATCTAAGTCATTTTCTTTCATGATAGGATTCAAATCATCAAACAGTTTTGTAGGTTCAGGATTTTCTATAGGTAGCTGTTCTGACGCTAGTTCTTCTTGAGTATCTTGAGCGTGAAGCGGCACATTTTCCTGTTCCGTGACTGTTTTGTACTGTTGCTGTGTTTCAAGATGAGATTCGATCGCTTTTGAAGAAGTACCATCTTGTGCAACTTTATGATTAAATCCAGTAGCTATTACCGTTACCATAATTTCATCTTTTAGATCTGGATCAATAACAGCACCAAAGATAATATTTGCACCTTGCCCAGCTTCTTCAAAAATGATATTTGTTGCTTGATCAACTTCCATTATGGCTAAATCTGACCCACCTGTAATGTTAACTAAAACACCTTGAGCGCCTGAAATTGATGCGTTATCTAGTAGGGGGCTGGAGATTGCCTGTTGCGCTGCTAAAACTGCTCTTTCATCACCCTTTGCTGTGCCCGTTCCTATAACTGCTTCACCCATATTTTTCATAATCGTTTCAACATCAGCAAAATCAAGATTTACAAGTCCGTGTTCATTTATTAAATCAGATATACCTTTAGAGGCATGATGCAGAACTGAATCAGCCAATTTAAATGCCTCCACTACTGTTGTATTGTTATCTACTACAGACATTAATTTCTGATTAGGGATTGAAATTAATGTATCACAGACCTTTCTAAGCTCTGTAATGCCAGCAAGACCGCGATTCATTCTTTTAGGTCCTTCAAAACTAAATGGTAAAGTAACTATTCCAACAGTTAAGATGCCCATTTCTCGGGCTATTTGGGCTACTCTTGGAGCGGCCCCTGTTCCGGTACCACCTCCCATACCAGCAGTAATAAATACCATGTCAGCACCTTCAATTAAGGACTTAACGGCATCCTTATCTGACTCTATAGCATCGCGTCCTATTTCAGCCTTTGCTCCGGCCCCTAGGCCTCTTGTGAGATTTTTACCAATCTGTATTTTATTTTCAGCTGCGTTATTCTCTAGATCCTGGGCATCAGTATTAATGACCATAAAGTCAACGCCTTTCATGCCAGCCTGTATCATGCGGTTAACAGCATTTCCGCCTGCTCCACCAACTCCAATCACTTTTAGATTTGCTTTTTGCTCAGCTAAGCTATCAAATTCAAATAGCATAGTATTACTCCTTTTTGTATGTGGTTTTTTCAATTAAAATAATTCTTTAAATAGCGTTTTTACTTTTCCTAGTGCTTTTGAAATCTCAAATCCCCCATTTTTAATAATTAGATCTTCTTCAGCGTATTTCCATTTTGTGAGTCCTATTGCGCTAGCAAAAGAAGGTTCAGAGGCAATTTCAACTGAACCGCTTATATTTTCAGGTTTACCTATCCTGACCCTCATGCTTGTTACTTCTTGAGCTAAACTTGATAGATTCTTTAATTCTGAACCACCACCGGTCATAATTAGTCCAAAAGTTAACTTTTCACTAATATTTGCCCTTGAAACTTCTTTCATAATTAATTGAAGAATTTCAACCATTCTTGCTTCAACGTATTGTGATAATCGATGCTCAGAAATTTTTCTTTTCAAATTTCCATTTTGAGCTGGAAGGTCAAATTCAAGATCAGGTGACGACATTGATGCTTTAGCTGAAGCGTAGGTTCTTTTGATTTTTTCTGCCTCATCGATTCCAACCTGAAGCATGACAGCTATATCATTTGTTATACTTGCCCCACCAATTCCTAATGTAGCTGTATGTTGAATCCCATCTTCAAAATATACAATTATATCTGTTGTGCTTGCTCCAATGTCTACGCATACTGAGCCTAGTTTCTTTTCATCTTCATTTAATGTTGAAACGCTTGAAGCCAATCCTTGATAGATAATA
>CAYLUE010000003.1:0-25239 GCA_964386795.1 uncultured bacterium | reverse complement strand
AAAGCAATATTTTCTATATTTACCCCTGACATTGTTTGAGCTTCATTGATTGCATGCTCAATCTCATCAATTAAGTTGTCTCGATGGGTAATTGCGCCCCTATTGATGCTTGTTGCTTGAGAGTTCCCAATGCCAAGTAATTTTACAGTATCCGATTTGAGGTCTACTTCAGCTATTGCACAACATATTTTATCTGAACCTATATCAAGACCAGCTTGAATATATTTTTCAGCATTGAGATTTGAACGAATCATGTCCACTCCGTAGCTACTAGTTGTTTACTGTATCGCACATCCAGCAACCTATAACTGGTTAACTGACGCTGTCCTAAGGCTTTATCAAAGTTTTTTAAAATTTTTATCTTTCTTGAAATATTATCTCTTCCAAGGATTACTTTGGTTGGCTGATCACTAAGAATAATCACATATTCATCATTTTTATTAATTGTGAGCTCGGAAATTTCTTCATAAAAATCGTCATAGTTTTTTTGAATAAAGTTTAATATTCCTATTGCCTCTTTTACTTTTATGGAAAATGTAACTTGACCTTCAGGATAAAGATCATTGGCTGGATTGAATCCAGATAATACAGGAATAAGCGCATTCTCAGTAAATGGATTATTTGGCAAGATCACCGCTTCATTATCTATCATCAATTGAACCTTATTATTAAGAATTGCAATAGGTTCACGTTCGACAATATCTACTTTAATTAAATTAGGGTAGCGCTTGCTAACTCTTGCGGCCTTTACAAAAGGATTTTGTTCTAACTTCTCTGATAAACCCTCAAGATCAATATCTTTTATTGATTGATTTTCAATTTCTCCAACTAATTCAATATAATCACTTTTTTCAAGAATATTTTCTCCGGTGATCAATAACCCATCCATTTCAAAAACATTTCTATAAGATCCCCACTGAAAGGAAAGAAGTATTATGGTTGCGATCAATATACTACCAACAATTATTTCTAAATTATTTAATAAAAGTCTAATGGCCTTATTTTTTTTCATACTTCAAATACCTCTGGAGAAAACCCCAATGTTTTTATTTCTAGTTCAAGCGATATTCCAAATTTTTCATTTACAGATTTTTTTGCTTGTCTAATTAATTGCACTACATCGCTAGCTTTTGCGTTACCATGATTAACAAAAAAATTTGCATGCTTAGTCGAAATTTCAGCATCGCCTTGTTTTGTGCCTTTTAATCCTGCTTTATCAATATAATAACCGGCTGCCCCTTCTTTGGGGTTTTTAAAAACGCTTCCCGCAGAACGAAACCGAAGCGGTTGCGATGATTTTCTACCGCCACTTGCTTTTTGTTTGTTTTTTAATACTGTTTTTTCATCAGATACGATGAATTCAAATTCAGCATCGGTAAGAATTTCATTTGACTGAAATGATGATTGTCGATAATCAAATTTAATTTCACCTAAAGAGTATGTTTTTTCAACTCCTGACATAGTAACTACATTGACATGTTTTAGGTAATTCGAAATTTCTCCGCCAAAAGCACCGGCATTCATAATAAGAGCACCTCCAAGCGTTCCAGGAACCCCAATTAAGCTTTCTAGGCCAGATAAATTTCTTTTTAGACACTCTTTAACTAGTTTACCAAGCATTACTCCAGTTTCTGCAAAAACTTTATTATTATCTATTTCTAGCCTCTTAAATGATTTCCCTAAAGTAATGACTAATCCATCAATTCCTTCATCAGATACAAGTAAATTTGAACCTGAACCAATAAAATACACTGGAATATTATTTGCCTTTGAATATTTTAATATAGACTTCAAGTCGCTTTTATCGTTGGGCGTAATGTATGCTTTAGCTGGTCCACCAATTCCATATGACGTATGTTTTGACATTGGCTCATCAAATAAAATTGTACCTTTTACTATTTGCCCTATATCTTTAATCATATAGCTAATTGCTAACTTTACTTTTTAAATGGTTAAATATTGATTCTCCATAACGCCATATGGTTCCTGCGCCTAGGGTTATAATTAAATCTTTTTGTTTGGCAATATCACTTACAAGGTGGGTTAAGCTATCTAACTCTGGCTCATAGAATACATTTTGATGGCCAAGTTTCTTTAATTCATCAAAAACTAGTTTACCAGTTATTCCATTAATTGGCTTTTCCCTTGCTGGATAAATATCGGTAATAATTGCTATGTCGCTTTTCATCATTGCGTCAGCAAATTCTCTGTAAAACTCTTGAGTACGTGAATAAAGGTGTGGTTGAAAGACGGCAATTACTCTTCGATCCCAACTGGTTTTTGCTGTTTCAAGAGTAGCTAGGACTTCAGTTGGATGGTGAGCATAGTCATCAACAAGCATTATCTCTCCAACTTCACCTTTAATTTCAAATCTTCTTCTTACGCCCCGGTAGTCCTTCAATCCTTGAATAACTGCTTTATTGCTAAGTCCCAATTCAAATCCAATTGCAGCTGAAGCTAAAGAGTTTAATATATTATGTTCTCCAGGTACATTTAAAGAAACCTTACCACAGTTTTCATCATACCGCTTGAGAGTATATGTTGATTCCATTTCATTGAAAATTATTTCGCTAGCACTAATGTCTGCATTTGAAGAAAGGCCATATGTTGTAATTGGCCTTTTTATCTTATCGATTATTTTATTTATGCCATTAGAATCTTTACAGGTAATTACTGATCCATAAAAAGGAACTGAATTAGCAAATGTCAAAAATGAATTATAAAGATCTTCCATATCTTTATAACAATCCATATGCTCTTTTTCTATATTTGTGATTACAGCAATTGTGGGTTTTAATTGTAAAAAGCTTTTATCGTATTCATCTGCCTCAACAACAACAAGTTCGCTAGAACCTAGTTTAGAATTTGAATCTAAGTTTTTGACAAGACCACCAACAACAAGCGTTGGATCTAATTCTGAATGGGCTAATAGCGTTCCTATCATGGAAGATGTAGAGGTTTTGCCATGCGTTCCACCAACAGCAATACTAGTATTTTTTAATGCAATTAACTCAGCTAGCATTTCAGCTCTTTTAATTGTTGGTATTTTTTTCTCTATGGCATAAATAAGTTCAGGGTTATCCTTTGGAATAGCGCTTGAATAGACTAAAACTTCACAGTTATTTAAGTTTTCTGCACTATGACCAATTTTTATTGTTGCACCATTCTTTTCAAGTCTTCTAACTATTTCTGTATTGCTTATATCTGAGCCACTTACATTAAATCCTTGATTCATCAATAATTCTGCAATTCCACTCATCCCTATCCCTCCAATGCCAACAAAATGCACCCTATTCACTTTTCTAAACATTCTGTATTAACCTTATCGCTTCAAGAGAAATTTGCTTTACTGCATTTGGTAGACTGAGCTTTAAACTCGCATTGCTCATCTGTTCTAATTTATCGTTTGAGCTCATTAAATTTTTTATAGTATGAATTAAATGGACATCATCAATCTCATTTTCTTTAAACACAATTGCTGCGCCTTTTTTTGAAAGAGATTCAGCATTTTTTGTTTGATGATCTCCAGCAGAAGCTTTAAAGGGAAATAAAATCGAGGGTTTTCCGCAATATGTGATCTCTGAACAGGTAATTGCACCGGATCTAGATATTACAAGATCAGAAGCGGCATATGCATCTGCCATATTATCAATAAATGGAATAACTTTAACCAAATCATTTTGATGATCTTTATAATTTTGGTAAAGTTTGGGTCCAGTTTGCCAAATTAACTGGATATCTAAATTATATAAATCATCTAATATTTTTCTTGTTATATTATTTAAGTAAAGAGAACCTTGGCTTCCTCCAAAGATTAAAATAATCTTTTTATTTCCATTCAACGAAAACTTCTTCAAGCTATTATTGCGACTACCCTTATTAAGCTCTGTCCTTACAGGATTTCCACTTAAAATACATTTTTTATCTATAAACTCTTGAGCTTCATTGAATGCGATAAAAATTTTGGAAACATTATTTGAGAACCATCTTGTTGTAATTCCCGGGAAAGCATTTTGTTCTTGTATAATGGTTGGAATTTTCCTTTTAATGCCTTCACTTAAAGGTAGGGCAGAAGCATAGCCCCCTGTTCCTATGACCAATTTTGGACTGATGAGATTAAATAATTTTTTTACTACCCTTTTTGATTTGATTATTCGATAAGGTAGGACAAGGTTCTTCCAAATTGATGAAAAGCTGATTTGTCTATTTAATCCGCTAATAGGCAAGAGAGTATGTGTCAAATTTTTATTTGGAAGGGTATCTTTTTCAATTCCATAAAGCGATCCAACGTAATGGATATTGATTTTTGAATCAATTTTTAATATTTCATCTCCTAAGGCTAATGCCGGAAAAAGATGCCCCCCAGTTCCTCCACCTGAAATAATAATATTTGTGCTTTGATTCATCAGGTTGAGTGTCCCCAAATTTTTTCACCAATACTTCTTTTAGATTCACTGATATTTAATAGTATCCCCAAACTTGATAATGTAATTACGAGATTGCTACCACCATGGCTAATTAGAGGGATTGGAAGTCCCGTTACAGGAAGAATCCCAGTCACATATCCAACATTAATAAATGCGTAAAGAATCATACTTAATACGATTCCTATGGCTAACATTATACCAAAGGGATCTGTTGTTTCTTTTGCTATTTTTACCCCTCTTTGAAAAAAGAAAAGGAAAATTGATAACACACCTATGGCGCCCCACAGTCCAAGCTCTTCCCCAATTATTGCAAAGATAAAATCGGTGTGAGGCTCTGGAAGAAAAAGATTTTTCTCAAGACTATTTCCTGGACCCAAGCCCAAGATGCCTCCATTGCCAAGGCTAATTAATGACTGTTGGGCTTGATAGCCTAAGCTTTTTGTGGCTGAGTCTGAACCTCCAAAAATTGAACTGATCCAATATATAATTCGTTTCATTCTATATGGCAACATTAACATTACTGGTATCATTATTATTAAAGCTCCAGTAGATGCAGCAGCTAAATGTGAAATCTTTGCACCACCAATAAATAACATAATAAAGCCAATTAACCCCAAAACTGCTGCAGTACTAAAATCTGGCTGAATCACAATAAGGGATAAAATAATTGCCATAACGAACAGGGGAGGGGCTATTCCAGAATAAAACTCTTTAATTTGATTACGTTTTTTATCAATATAAAATGCTAAATATATAATCAATGAGAATCTTGCAATATCTGATGTTTGAATTGATATGAAGCTAAGGTTAAGCCATCGCGCTGCAGCACTAGAACCCTTGATTACATAAATCAGTTTCGTCAGTAAAAGAAGCAAAATAGATAAGATTATAAGATAAGGAGCAACAGCTTTTAATTTTCTATAATCTGTTACTGTAAAAAAGAACATTGCTATTATTCCAATAATCATTCTCTTTAAATGAGAGCGAAGATAAATTGTATCGCTTAATCCGCTTGATTGATAAAGAGATTTAAATGAGCTAGCACTGTATAGCATAACCATGCCAATTCCACATAGTATTAATATCAGCCAGAGTAGATGTTTATCATATTTTTTTATGATAATATCTAGCTGTTTCATGCTTGAGCCATTTCGTTAACTAGTCTTTTAAATTCATTTCCTCGCTCTTCATAATTTTTGAATTGATCAAAGCTAGCGCAGCCTGGAGATAAAAGTATTGTATCTCCAGGAGCTGCGCTTTTTTGACAGAGCTCTACCGCATCCCTGAGGCTGAATACTTGATCCAGCTCTACCGCATCCCTGAGCGCAATAGATATTTTATTACTAGCCTGTCCATATGAAATAATTTTCTTAACATTTTTATTAATAAAGGGTATCAATTCATCAAAGTTGTTATCTTTATCCTTGCCTCCAAGAATTAAAATAATTGAGCTTGAAAATGACTGGATTGCAGCAATGACCGATTCAATATTTGTAGCTTTGGAATCATTATAGTAAGCCACACCATTATTAATTACTACTTTTTCTAATCTATGTTCAATTCCTGAAAAATTAGAAATTGCCATTGAAATTTGATTATTAGTTACATTTAGAATTTTTGCAGCAGTAGCAGCGGCTAGTATATTTGAAATATTGTGTTTTCCAGTTAGAGATATTTTTTGAAGATCTATAATTGAAGATTTACCTTCAAAAATATTATCTTTATCAGCTGTTAGGAGATTATGAGAATTATCTTTTAAGCCAAAGCTAAATATCTTCGGATTGGTATTTTGACAGTTATCATTTAATATTGGATCATCAGCATTATAAATCATGAAATCTGATTCATCTTGATTAGCAGTTATATTTAGTTTGGCTTTAACATACGCATCCATATTGCTATATCTATCCTGATGATCTGGTGTAATATTTAATAAGATCGAAATAAATGGTTTAAAATGAATAATGTTCTCCAATTGAAAACTTGAAAGCTCTAATATGTAAATCCTATCATCTATATTTTTATTCATATCATTTAATATTGCTCTCGAAAATGCAAATCCCGTATTTCCAGCGAGAACAGGGGAAAAATTATCTGTTTGCAGTATTTCGTAAATCATATTAACGGTAGTGGTTTTGCCATTAGATCCGGTCAATCCAATGATTGGTTTATTAGTAAACCAGCTTGCAAATTCAATCTCACTAATAATCTTTATGCCTTTATTTAGCGCATTAATTACAATTTCAGAATTCTGAGGTACACCAGGAGATATAATCCAAAGTTCTGAATCATAAATTCTATTAGTATGTCTTCCAAGTTCAACATCAATTCCTAATTCTATCAGCTTATCTTTAGAGCGCATATTTCTAGAATTCACATTTTTGTCGCTTATGAATACATTTGCACCTAATTGCTTAGAAAGAAGAGCCGCTCCTCTACCTGATTCACCAATTCCAATGATTGTTATTTTTTGAGATTGGAGATTTATTTCTTCTTTTTTATTGATATTCATTAGCGAATTTTAAATGTTGTTAATGTTAATAGAGCGAGAAGAAGTCCAACTATCCAAAATCTTATTACAATTCTAGATTCTGGATATCCTTTTAATTCATAATGGTGATGGAAAGGAGCCATTAGAAAAAGTTTTTTTGGTTCCCCATACTTTCTTTTAGTATAGCGATAGTATCCTACTTGCAAAATAACAGACAAAGCCTCTGCAACAAAGACACCACCGATTATTACAAGTAAAAATTCCTTTTTTAGTAGTATTGACAGCGTTCCTAGGGCAGCCCCAGTAGATAGCGATCCTACGTCTCCCATAAAAACTTCTGCTGGAGCAGCATTAAACCACAGATAGCCAATGCATGCACCCACACAAGCAGCGGTAAAAATTGTAAGTTCTCCTGAACCAGGTAGATAAATAATATTAAGATAATCTGAAAAGTCTACACGTCCACTTATATACGAAATTGCAGAAAAAACTGTAAAACAGATTGCTAACAATCCTGCCGCAAGACCATCTAATCCATCAGTCAGATTTACAGCATTTGAAGCTCCAGTTACAACTAATATGATTACAAATGGATATAGTAATCCAAAATCAACTACTGTATCTTTAAAGAATGGGAGCGATGTTACTGTTCTAAAATTATCCCATGCTGGTGTATTATATATCCAAAGAGAAATCATTGCTCCAAGGGAAATTTGACCAGCAAGCTTATATTTTGCCACAAGTCCGCTTTTTATTTTCTTTATCGTTTTCAAATAATCATCTAAAAAACCAATTAAACCCATCCATATTGTTGATATCAATATTATTTGAACAAATGGATTTTTTAAATCTGCAAGCAGAAGGGTGGGGAGGATAATTGCTGTAAGGATAATTATCCCCCCCATAGTTGGAGTGCCTCTCTTCTTTTTGTGGCTCTCCGGGCCATGTTCACGTATTTCCTCACCAATTTGATATTGACGAAGCTTTCGTATAATGGCCGGTCCGAGGATGAAACTTATTACCAGAGCTAAAATGGCAGCAGCAGCACTTCTAAAAGTTATATATTGGAAAATATTTAAAGGTGAAAATGTATCTTTTAATGAATATAGAAAATGATACAGCATTAGATGTCCAACACTCTTTCAACTATTGTTTCCATTCTCATTCCCCTTGATCCTTTAACTAAAATTTTATCATTTGATGAAATTATTTGATTAAGACAATCAATCAGGTCATCTTTAGAATTAAAATGTTGATTGATATTTATATTCTTAATTGCGCTATTTGTTGCTAATGTTTCTTTCCCATAGGTTAAAACTGCAGATAATTCTGCTTCATCACATTTTTCCCCAACAGCTATATGCTGATCCTTCGATAGGTTACCTAGCTCAAGCATATCACCAAAAACAAAAATCTTTTTACCTTCTCCGCTAAATGCACTTAGATAATCAATAGCAGCTAATGTTGATTCTAAATTCGCATTATAGGTGTCATCAATAATTACATAAGTGCCATTATTTTTTACCTCACATCTTCCTTTCGGAGGAGAAAAGGTTGATATCCTATCTTTGATAGCATCCCATGCAACATCTAACTCCCTCGCTATTGCACAACATGCTATGATATTCTTTGCAAATGATAGATTTGATGAGGAGGTGGGAATTTCTTCAGTATTTATTGTTAGTGTAATTGTTCCATCTTCTTCATAGTGCAAATCAGCAGGATAGTCACAATCAGGATTAAGCCCAAAAGAAATAGAATTCCCATGTATTTTAATTTCTTTTATTCTTCTATCAGCGCTATTTATAAATGCAGTACCATCCTTCATGTTATCAAATAGAGCTGCCTTGGTCTTTGCAACGGATTCTATACTTCCAAAGCCTTCAAGGTGAGCTGGGGCAATATTTGTTATCAGTCCATAGCTGGGTTTGGCAATATTAGTTAATAATTCAATATCGCCATTTTGATTTGCACCCATTTCTAAAATTGATGCCCCATGAAAACCAGTTAATTGTAATAGGGTAAGAGGCAATCCAATTGATGTATTGTAGTTTCCTTCGGTTGCATGAATATCAAACTTTGAAGAAAGAATATGTCGAAGTAATTCTTTTGTTGAAGTTTTACCATTTGTTCCCGTGATACCAATTATAGGAATCTCAAATTGTTTTCTCCATTCAGTAGCAATTTTTCCAATTGATTTAACTGTATCAGAAACTTTAATCTGAGTTCCACTAATTTGATCATTAGAATCTGAAACCAGAGCTGCTAAGGCGCCATTTTCAAATACTTGATTAAGAAATGAGTGTCCATCAACTTTTTCACCTTTGATAGCAATATATAAATCACCTTTTTGAATTTCTCTACTGTCCGTTGCTATGCCATTAACTTCTTCATTTATTTCTTGATTAATAGTTTTATTGAAAATTTTAGAAAAAGTATTTGAGTTTGGAAGATTTATTCTCATAAATAACTCTCAATAATTTCTACATCTGAATATGGAAATTTTTTACCTTCTATATCTTGAAAGTTTTCTCTTCCTTTTCCAAGGACTAAAAGCAAATCACCGTTATTTATTTCATTAATCGCTTTGCTTAATGCAATACCTCTATCATTGATTATTTCAAAATTATTTCTAACCATTTCTTTTATGATATCAGAATTAATATTTTTTATATTTTCATATCTTGGATTATCAGACGTTATCCATAATTTTTCAGAGAATTCTTCAGCAATCTTCCCCATTTCTGGACGTTTTATTTTGTCTCTATTTCCTCCACATCCAAATAAAATATGAATACTATTTTTTTCTGAAACCATTTCTTTTAGGGTTGTTAAAACTTTGAGGTATGCATCAGGAGTATGGGCGTAATCAATAACTATATTTTTATTATCTTTTGTTCGAAATATCTCCATTCTTCCTTCAATAAATTTTTTTTCTTCAATTCCTTTTTGAATTATTCTTGAATCAATATTTAATGCTATGCCTATACTTGCAGCAGCAAGGATGTTTTCAGCATTAAATTCTCCTATCAGTTTTGAATCAAAAGAAACAAACTCGCTACCTGCTTTAATTGTGCCTTTGACACCAGCTAGAGTGCAGTCTAGCTTTTCAAAAAAAATATCAGATTCATTATTTTTAGAAATATTGAGTACTGGTGCAGGGGATTCTCTGCACATTTTATTACCATATTTATCATCAATATTTATGATTGATGTACCAGTTATTGGCATTAATCTAAATAGTTTAGATTTTGCCTTAAAATATTCTTCAAAATTTTGATGGTAATCTAGATGCTCCTCTGACAGATTTGTAAAAACAGCAATATTAAAATCTACATCAGCCACTCTAAACTGATCCAACGCATGAGATGATACCTCCATAACAACATGTGAAAAATTTCTATCAACTAAATCATTAAATATTTTATGCAATGTAATTGGGTCAGGAGTCGTTAATGTTTTTTGTTTTTCAAATCCTTTTGCAATGACTCCTAATGTTCCTATTTGGGCTACATTTAGCTTTGCAGCTTTCAGTATTGAGAAAATTAATGATGCGGTTGTTGTTTTTCCATTAGTGCCAGTAATTCCAATAACATTTAATTTTTTTGATGGGTGGTTAAAGTATTCAGCAGCTATTCTGCTTGCTGCTATTCTTGTATTGCTAACTTTAATATTGGGAACTGACAATTTTCCAATATCTCTTCCATTAGATATGATGGCTGACGCTCCATTTTCAATAGCTTCACTTATAAAATCATGTCCATCATTTTGAAGACCGTTAATTGCTATAAATAGACTTCCATTTTTTACTTCTTTAGAATTAGTACAGATTTTATTTATATCTATTGATGGAAAAGCATTTTCATCTTGAGCAATATTTTTTATTAAATAATTTAGCTTCACTAGTCTAGTCCCATAATACATAATGATCCAGGAACTTTCTTTGTTCCAGGAGATGGACTTTGCCATACTACTTTTCCTGATCCGCTAAATTTTGGTCTTAATTTATTTTTTAAGAGAACTTTTTTTGCTTTTTTTATACTCATACCTCTAACATCAGGAGTGATGGTATAACCATCTTGGTAAGAAGAATAATTGTTTTGTGTACTTAAAGAGAGAGGGGTTACGGTCTTTTTTGAAGCTAGATTAGTTTTTTTATCTTTAATTATATATTTATGATGCTCAAAAGAATCATCCAGATTAATGATTCTTTGTGCAATTCTTTTAAAAAGTGGTGCAGCGCCATATCCACCCCAGTGCAAACCGTGACTTGGCTCATCCAAAACTACAACCCCAACGATTTGCGGGTTTTCTAATGGAAAAAAACCAGCAAAGTTTGATATATATTTTTTTGAATATGCTCCATTCATGTATTTGCGAGCTGTGCCTGTTTTTCCTGCGACAGACCAGCCTTCTATATAAGCTTTATCTCCAGTCCCTTCATCAATTACCTTTGCTAATATATCTTTCATTATGGACATAGTTTCAGCTTTAACTACCTGTCTAATTGGCTCAGGTTTAGCAGAAAAAACAATCTCGCCTCTATAATCCATTATTTGGTTAACTATTTGAGGTTTTAACAATACTCCACCATTAGCTATTGATGCATATGCTGAAGCGATTTGAAGCGCCGTTACACCAACCTCGTAACCAATTGAAATTGAAGCAGGTGACGTGTCGCTCCAATTGTGTTTTTGTCTTAATACTCCATGAGATTCCCCTGGAAATGAAATTCCAGTATAGGAGCCAAATCCATAATTTCTTGAAAAATTATACAATGGATCTTTACCTATTTTTTGTGCAATCTTAATCACACCAACATTGCTAGAATTCGCAATGATCTGAGGAAAGGTAAGTACACCAAATTTTTCATGATCAGAAATTGTCCACCCATCAATAATAACCTTTCCTTCTTCACAATTAAATTCATCTGATAAAGATATTTTGCCAGATTCTAAAGCTGCGGTTGCTGCTACAATCTTAAATGTCGATCCCGGTTCAAATTGATCTGTAATAATTTTATTTTTTTGGTTTTCTAATGGGAAAATATTCGGATTATTTAAATCAAAATCGGGCAATGAAGCCATTGCAAGAATATTACCATTTTGAGGATTCATCAATATTCCCATCGCACCTTTTGCATTGGATTCATCAATCCTTCTTTGTAGTTCTTCTTGAAGAATACTTTGATATTCAATATCGATAGTTAGTTGAATATTTGAACCATCAATAGGTTTTTTTATTGGAAAACTTGACTTATGATATTTACCTTTTTTACCTGCTACATTTACTTGTTTTACAATCCATCCATTAGTTCCGGATAAAAACTTTTCAAATTGTCTTTCAATGCCAACGAGACCAGAGTCATCTGTATTAGTAAATCCAATAGTTTGACTAGCTATATTTGCATGCGGATATGATCTTCGAGACTTTCTTTCAGTAATTAATATTGGAATTTCTTCTTTTATTTTTTCTCCTTGAGCTCTTTTTATTTTTGACTCAAGCGTTACAAAATTATTTTTATTATTGTTTAATTTATTTTGATAGTATTCAACATCTCTTCCAGTTATTTCAGCAAGAGCAAGGGCAACTTCATTTTTATTTTCTATTTTTTCAGGATGTGCACCAATTGAATAATGAATGATGTTTTTTGTCAATTGTACTTGATTTCTATCAAAAATATTTCCTCTTACAGCATTTAAAGGTTCTTGTTTTTGGCTTTGGCTGAATCCTATTTTTCTATAATAACTGCTATCAAAAACCATTATCTTAACTAGTCTTAATGATAAGCCAACCCAAATTAAAATAAGACTACAGGATACTAGAATAATCCGAGGTCTATATTTTCGATAGTTTTTGGTCATTTTACTTGTGCTAAATCTTCTTGATCAATATAAATCATTATGGTTTCCGGTTTTGCAGGAACCATATCTAGCTCTGTTCTTGCTACTCTAGAAATTCTATCACCTCTAGATAATCGTGAGATTTCTATTTCAAGCTCATTTAATGAATTTTTTAATTCCTTTGACACTTCCCTTTGAGTTTCAATATTAATCACTGTTTGATCTATCTCCGTGTAAATCCATAGGTACATTATTAATCCAGCTATAGATAGTATAGAGCTGGAAAAGAAAATAACAGTTTGAATTAAGTCGTTATTTTTTCGAGATCGCCGTTTTTTGTTTGCTTTCATATTTATATTATTTTCTCCAATGCTCTTATTTTAGCGCTTCGAGAGCGCCTATTCTGATTTATTTCATATGCAGAGGGTGTCAGTGGTTTTTTTGTTAGTAATTGAATCTTATTCTCTCTTTTTAATTGACGAAAAGAATGCTTAACTATTCTGTCTTCAATAGAGTGATAAGATATAATAACAAGCCTTCCTCCAATTTCCAGATAGTCTAAAAATATTTTGAGAAAGTTCATCAATCTATCAATTTCACCATTGACAGCTATTCGAATGGCTTGAAATACGCGAGAATGCGTTTTGTTTCTTTGATGTGGAGGGGTAGATTTTCGAATAGCTTCTTTTAAATCCATGGTTGAGGATAAATTTTTCATTTTTTTTATTGAGTTTGAAATTTTTCTAGACCTTCTTTCTTCGCCAAAATCATAGATTACATCTGCTAGCTCTTTCTCTGAGAGCCTATTTATTATATTTACCGCAGTTTCACCTTTTGTTTGATCAAATCTCATATCAATTAAAGAATCTGTTTGATACGAGAATCCTCGATTTTTTGAATCTAATTGCAATGAAGAAATCCCCAGATCCAATAAGATACCACTTACTTTTGATAGGCCATTTGCTTGTATTATCTTGGGAAGATTATGGTACGATGAATGATGAAGTGAAATTTTATGTGCGGAAGATTTAAAGCGTTCATAGCATATTTCCAATGCCTTCGCATCCCGATCAATTCCTATTAACTTTCCTTTATTAGAAAGCTTTGAAAGGATTTGTGTGGCGTGCCCACCAGCTCCAATAGTACCATCAATATAAGCTCCGTTTGGCTGGAGATTTAGATATTCTAAAACTTCCGTACTCATTACAGGAATATGTACATTTATTAGTTCCTGTAAGTTTTCCATTAAAATCAGAGAATAATTTTATCAGCAAGTTCATCAAATTCCGATGAATCAATTTTTTGTGATTTTTTATCTACAGTAGAAAGGTATATAGGGTCCCATATTTCAATTTTATTTACCATTCCAATAATCAGAGCTTTTTTATTTAGATTAGCAAAATTAATTAAATCTTGATTGATTGCTACTCTACCTTGTTTATCTAGTTGAACTATCGATGCATATCTAACAGTGTTTCGTGTGAAAGATCGATTAATGCTAGACAAAGAAGATAGCTTCCTGAGCTCATTTTCAATTGATTGCCAAATAATCAAAGGGTAGACCCAAATACACCTATCCATACCTCTGGTAGCTACTAAAGACCGTTCATTATCCTTGCTAAGAGTGCTACGAAATTTTGAAGGAATATTGATCCTTCCTTTGGCATCTAGCGTATAACTATACTCACCAATAAATGTGTTTTTATTTAATGTCATACTTTAAATCTTTGGGATAATAACCCACAACTACCCACAATGTATATAGCCTGACCCACTATTGTCAACAATAATTATCAATAAATTATAGATCCAAATAGGATTAATTAAGAGTTATAAATGAAGATATTGTTTTACTTTTTAGGGGAGAACTGTTGAATAGCTACAGTTTTTTCTGGTACTGAAATTATTATTATAATTGGATAAATATTTGATTCTAAAATATTTAACTTTGATTCATTCAAGTAAAGGTTTAATCCAATAGATTGGTTAAATTTTATATTAATTTTATTATTGAAGCGATGTAGATGATTATCACCAATTGGTAAAACTTGCTCAGATTGCGCTAGGTCGTCAGATTTAATTTCATACCACAAGCGTTGATCTGTTGTGAGCATAATTGAATAAGGCGCAATGGCTTTTAGCGCTTGTTTAGTTTCAGAAATTTTTACATAATTATCTTCAAGCATTTGATCGCTAATAGGACCTTCTTCTTCGAAATCACTGATAAATTCCTTTGGTTTGTTTGCCTCAACCTCTTTATTGATTGATAAAATAATATAAACCGCAAAGACAAGAGTTGAGACTATAAAGATGCTTTTAGTTATATCCGTTCTAATAGAAATCGATGGGCGCTTTCTCAATATTGAATTTTTTTGTTCACTCTTTTTTTTAATGTCACCAGTTTTATCATTTGAGAAGAGTGCTTCGGCGCTTATATCAAAGCTTTCATCAATTTTTTTATTAGGAACCTCTTCTTTATTTCCAATAAAAATTTCAAAACTTTCTAGTGCCTCTTCAGGATTAGCTCCTATTTCTACTGCATATGCTCTAAGAAATAGGCGAACATATGTATATGGTAATTGATCGAATTTCCCCTTTTCAATAGCCTGTAGCGCAGAAAGACTAATTTTAGTCCTTTTATGTATTTTTGCGAGCTCAATGCCTTTTTCTTCACGAATTAATTTGAGTTCTTTATAAAATTCGGCCATTTAATCTTTGTTCTATCTAATTTTTTATTATTTATAAGGTTAAATATAATTTATTTTTTTATTATTTTCTATTAGCAAGAACTACCAGCCTTTTAAATACCTCTGATAGAGGTAGCCCCATTACATTGTAATAGCATCCATTTACACTACTAACTTGACTGGAAAACCAATCTTGTATTCCGTAACTACCCGCCTTATCAAATGGTTTATGTTTTTTAATATAAAATGATATTAAATCATCTGATAAATTATTTAGCGTTACATTGGTCATACAATAAAATGATTCATTTATTTTTTTATAATATTGTTGAATTGATACTCCAGAAAAAACTTTATGAGTTTTACCTGATAACATCTTTAGCATTTCATAGCTTTCCGTTTTATCTTTTGGCTTTCCTAATATTTTATTGTTTAAGACTACGATTGTATCTGCTCCAATAATATAATTATTTTTGTAGGATAAAGATACTTTGCTGGCTTTTTTTTCTGCACAAAGCTTTACATATTTTGATGGTTTAAGCTCTGTATCAAAATTTTCATTGATATTGCTTGGTACAATTATAAAATTTAAATCGATTTTATTTAATATTGACTCTCTCCTTGGGGACTTAGAGGCTAGAATAATTTTGCCGAGATTATTTAATAGTTTCATCTGATAATTGCAAGCCTTCCTATGTGGTTAATTTTTGTAATACTATTCTGTGCTTTTACCTGATACAAATAGACCCCATTAGATAATAGCTGACCAAAATCATCTCTACCGTCCCAATGAATAATTCCATAACCTTGATTATAAAAACCCGATGGAAAGGATTTTACTTTTAGACCCCCTAAGGTATAAACATCGATTATTACTTCACCATCTTGCGTTAATTCAAATGTAAACTGGGTGTTTTCATAAAATGGATTAGGATAGTTGAGTACGTTTTTTAGTTCAAATTTATCTAATCCTACAATTGTTAGGTTTATTTGAACTACACTTGGATTGTTTGCATTATCCCATGCTTGAACCGAAAAACTTATGTCATCAAAATCTGGCTCTGGGCTATAGCTGGAGCTGCCGATAGTCAAGCTATTTACATCATAAATAAATTTATCATTTAGATATACTTCCTTATCTAATAACTCATCATAAAGTATAAGCTCATGGCCTTTTTCACCAGCAATGTTTATTCCGCTAGGGTCAGATATTCTAATATTTATTTCACTATCTCTATTGATATGATCTCCACTTCTTAGTATGCGGCCAGATTTTGTTTCAAAGGTAATGATTGGACCTTCAACATCAGATGATGGATTTCCCGGAGTTAATAAAATATTTGAAACTGCACCAATTGCCTCTTGACCATTAGTATCAAATATATGAAACTTTATATTAGCAAAGTCTTTTGAATATGAAATATCTTTAGGAACACGAAACTTGGGTTGGATAATTCCATCTGAAAAAGTAAATGACCCTTTAAATAAATGAGCGCCACTTAGTTGAAATGAAATACTTTCTTGTTTCGAACCATAGAAGAAATTTACAGCCACTTCTTTTTGAGCATCTTCAAGCATTAGACTTCCAGAACCATTTCTTAGGTCTGAAGAAATATTTAACGTTCCGATTTCAAGAGTAGAAATTGTATCTGGATTAACGAATGCATCTGAGATAACCTTGTTTGGAAGTGGCATCATCATTGCTGGATCTCCAAATAAGTGAAACAGTTCCCCGTCTGAGCCGCCCGTTTTTACAGATTGAAGCACTGATCCGATTGTTTTTGAAGTGATATTATTATTTTTAAATATTTCAGTAAAAAGCCTATTTAAAAATTGAATATTGCTTGCAACACTAATTCCTCTAGATGTGCTAATAACTGCTGAAGCAGCATCTAAAGGAGCTCTGATTAGTTCTTCAGCAAATGATTCTTGATTAATATTATCGAAATGACCCCAGTTGCATGTTCCAGCTATCCAAAGTGGAAGTCTCATTTTAGTATTCATTAACTCAATATCATTCCTTTGTTCGCTAAGGATGAGCAATTTTTCTTGAGCCCATTGAGTTGAGTTTCCATGTCCAATATAGTTTATAATTGAAGTTCCTGAATTAACTATATCTAATAATTCTTGGGTAGCTGATGGCTTTGTAACGCCAAGTGGAGAGCCATCATTAACCTCTTCGTAATCAACAAGATACAATTTTTTTATTTCCATAAAATCAGGAATCAAATTTGATAATTTTTCAGAATTAAAAGTATGGCTCTTACCTATTGAAAGCTCGAAACTTTCTTTTTCTGGCCTTGAAGGGTCATCTGCCACCAGAGTAATTTTTTGCCTCCAGGGTCCGCTATTAATCTTATTTTCAAATTCAATTATTTTTTGACTAAAATTTTTGACTTCATCCTCTGTTCTTGCTGGAAATCTTCCTGAAGCCATTTCGGGGATTATACCATTAAATGCCACGAGGCGATCATCAGTAGCGTGTGTATTGAGCATACCAATTTGAATTGTTGGAATAACCATTTTTGATAACCCTGAAATATTTCTATAATCATAGTCTGCGTCCCCCATAAACAATACTGTTGAAGGTGGAGAATTCCAATTGTTTTGAGCCCAATTTAAAAAATACCTTATTGCAATTGGATCTTTGTTACCTCCAGAAAACTCATCATAAATATTTTCTAGTGAACTATAAAAACTATTTGGCCGATGGTTAATTAAGCTACTTGATGCCGTACGGAATAACTCGGGGCCAATTATGATGTGTTTTGCGCTATTATTTACTGAGCGTAAAACATTCCATTGTTTCTCACCAATCATTATTAAATCTTCTACTTTGATGATATCCTCTGTATTAAAAATATAAAACCTTTGAAGAGTATCCTGGGGAATAGAGACTCTAAAATAAGAATTATCTAAAGCTATAATGGGTCTATTTTCTGGATTTATTGGATTTGAGATATTCCAAGCAATTATATTTTTTCCATCAATCTTATAAGTGATATCTGTTGATTGAATCGAAGAAAAAAATTCAAAAGGACTTTCGTAGATAAGCTTTCTTTGATAAGCTATGTCCAAGAAATCAAAGAATGGTTCTGAGTTAGGATTTTCAGATTCATTCGTTATCTTAAATTCATTTAAACCATGCCCTAATAACCCAGCTTCAATATTGAAGCTTCCAGATTTTAATCCAATATTTGACCAATTAAGCTTTGATAGCCTTATGTTATCTATATCAAGAGAAATGTTATGGTCAGTATTTTTATAGCGCGTTTCAGAAGTTTCGTTTCCAATCATTCCAAAAACCCCCACTGCTGTAGCTGAAAGCAGTGGGTGTGATAAATCTATAGATTGAACTAAAGACGCGCTAGATTTGATTGATTGATCCCCCCAAGCCAGCCCTGACTCTTGGGGATTTATATTGTCTATTTCATAATGATTGTACGTTAAGCCAAAATTTGCTTCTAATGGCCCATCATTAACAATATTGCCAGTTTTTACCCTTTTTCCACGAAGTGATGAATCATTAGGTATTAGTAGCCAATATAGGCTTTCATTGAAATATAGATTTTGATGCCATTCGACCTTATTAAGATTAACATCATATCCGCTAGGACCTTTTCCATAGAAAAAAATAAAGTCACTATCAGACATGTTTCCATCAGATTCCCCATAAATTGTAATTGGAATTTCTACCATATTTGATGGCACTTTACTTTCACTTACCAATCTTTGAGATAGATCATAAGTCTTATCACGCCCATATGCTGATCCTGTAAATATCATGATACTTCTAGGGTCTAGGTTTGAAGTGGTTCCAATAATTGAATTAATTAATCTTCCATCAATCCTATAGACATTATCATTTTTGATTTTAAAATTAATCCACCTACCATCAGGTAAATTTGATTTTTCAATAGGATTTTTTGTTGTTGGCTTTATCCACTTTTTAGCAATATTCCAATTAACAACTTTTGGAGCAAGTAACGATTGATGAATTTCATCTACCCCTTTTTCTTGAGAAATAGTGCTTTCAAATGGAATTCTTAATAGTATATCCTCAAAGTAGGCTTTTGGATTAGCTAGTGGTGAGATTTGAAGCGTTCCAGTAAAGAGGTCATTGACTTTTTGGTTATGTACCCAGAGCGCAGGTGGATAAGTTTTATCAATTTGAAGGGAATGTACTTTTTCAATAGATCTTTCAATTTCAACTGTAGGCAAGCTTGAAGTTGGAAGACCAATTAATAGATTAAAAGGTTTTAAGTCGTCCTTAGAAAGAGGTTTAGTTATTATTTTTATGACCAGTTCATTTTCGGATGAACTTATTATTTCATACTCAGACTGAGAATGGAGCATTTGAAATGCAATAAAAAATAATATTGTGCTTATTTGTCTCATTTAATTAAAAATTAGTTATTTAAGGCACTATAAATTGGAAAGTTTTTTTGATTTTTTTTATAAAATTATAATTAAATCATTCTTATGAAATTGAATACAAGCTCTGATGGGTGTAATTTCAATTAACCATTTCACAATTTTTTTTCAGTTTATAATTTAAGATAAGATTAAGGCAGTTTTATATGTTCGATCTCAAAATGATCAATAAATACTACGAAAGGATGGACAATAGTGTTCAGGTTGCGAAAAAAAAGCTTGGTCGCCCATTAACCTTATCTGAAAAGATTTTATATAGCCATCTATCTTTAGAAATACCTAGCCTTGATTATCAGCGTGGGAAGTCATATGTGGATTTTATTCCTGATAGAGTGGCAATGCAAGATGCTACAGCTCAAATGGCTCTATTACAATTCATGATGGCCGGCAAAGATAGGGTAGCTGTTCCCTCTACAGTTCATTGTGACCACCTTATTCAAGCTAAGACCGATGCACAGATTGATTTAAATAATGCTTTAGACAACAATAGTGAGGTTTATAGCTTTCTTGAATCTGTTTCCAGTAAATATGGAATAGGCTTCTGGAAGCCTGGGGCAGGGATTATTCATCAGGTAGTTTTAGAAAACTATGCGTTTCCAGGAGGTATGATGATTGGGACGGATAGCCATACTGTAAATGCCGGGGGTTTGGGAATGATTGCAATTGGCGTTGGAGGCGCTGACGCGGTAGATGTTATGGCAGGAATGCCATGGGAATTAAAACTACCAAAACTTATTGGGGTTAAGCTCTCAGGAAGAATGTCCAACTGGACTTCTGCAAAAGATGTAATTTTAAAATTAGCTGGTATTCTAACAGTAAAGGGTGGAACCGGTTCAATAGTTGAATATTTTGGAGAAGGGACTAAGACATTGTCCTGTACAGGAAAAGGTACTATTTGTAACATGGGAGCTGAAATTGGAGCGACAACATCCATCTTCAGTTATGATGAAAAAATGGAAAAATATCTTACTGCAACAGGAAGATCAGAGCTTGCAATATCTGCAAATCAAATTAGAGATAACCTTATGCCTGATGATGAAGTACTTGAAAACCCAAAAGATTATTATGACCAAGTAATTGAGATTGACCTTTCCGATCTTGAGCCTCACCTTAATGGCCCATTTACCCCAGATAGGTCAACGCCTATTTCAAAAATACGAGATATAGCCAAAAAGAATAACTGGCCAACTGAAGTAAAGGTAGGCTTAATAGGATCTTGTACAAATTCATCCTATGAAGATATTTCACGTGCAGCATCAATTGCAAAACAGGCCAATAATTTAGGCCTTAGAACAAAGGCTGAATTTACAATTACACCTGGATCCGAGCAGGTAAGACAGACGATTGAACGGGATGGTTTTATTGAAGAGTTTAATACGCTTGGGGCAAAAGTTTTTGCAAATGCCTGCGGTCCTTGCATAGGTCAATGGTCAAGAGATGGCGCAGAAAAAGAAGAAAAAAATACAATTGTCCATTCATTTAATAGAAATTTTGCAAAAAGAGCAGATGGAAATCCAAATACTCATGCTTTTGTTGGCTCTCCAGAGATTGTCACAGCAATTGCAATATCAGGAGATTTAGCCTTTAATCCGCTAAAAGATAATCTGATGAATGAAAATGGAGAAAAAGTATTACTTGAGCCACCAAAAGGTCTTGAATTACCAGAAAATGGGTTTACAGTTGATAATCTAGGATATCAAGAGCCTACAAAAAAGGCCAGAAATTCAAAGGTAATTATTGATCCTAATTCAGATAGATTGCAATTATTAAAACCCTTTATGCCGTTGGGGAAAAAGAAAATTAACAATGTAAGATTATTGATTAAAGCTAAAGGCAAATGTACAACTGACCATATTTCAATGGCAGGTCCTTGGTTAAAATTTAGAGGGCATCTAGATAATATTTCAAATAATATGCTTACTGGGGCAGTTAATTTTTTCAATGAAAAAGTAAATTCAGTAAAAAACCAATTAAATGGACAGTACGATTCTGTGCCCAATGTTCAGCGTGATTATAAATTTAATAATATCCCAACAATTGTTGTTGGAGATGAAAATTATGGGGAAGGATCATCTCGAGAGCATGCAGCAATGGAACCACGCTTTCTTGGCGTGATGGCAGTTTTAGTTCGATCGTTTGCCAGAATTCATGAAACAAATCTCAAAAAACAGGGAATGCTTGCACTAATATTTAAGGATAAAAGTGACTATGATTTGATCCAAGAAGACGACATTTTTAACTTTATTGATTTAGATAAATTTCAAGAAGGTAAACCCCTAACAATTTTATTAACACATAAAGATAAAACTACTGATCAAATAGTATGCAAACATTCCTATAATCAAACTCAGATAGAATGGTTTGTGGCTGGATCTGCACTTAATTTGATACGCTCACAACAGTCCAAATAATAATTCCATGAAAGTCCTTATAACTGACCCTATTTCTGAATCAGGTATTTCTATACTTGAAGATGCGAATTTTAAGGTTATTCAGCTATATGAAGCTTCAAATAGTGAAAAGATAAAAGCATGCGAAGATATTGATGGATGGATTATTAGGAGCGGCACATCAATCGATAAGAAATTTATTAATATTGCAAAAAAACTACGTATTATTGGACGTGCGGGTGTTGGGGTTGATAATATTGATATTGGCGCTGCAACTCGCAATGGAATTGTTGTAATGAATACGCCAGATGTAAATACTATTTCAGCAGCTGAGCATACTGTAGCCATGATGCTTGCCTTATCACGAAATATTTCTATTGGAGATTTTGAACTAAAACAAAAAAAATGGAATCGGCATCTACTCATTGGTTCTGAATTAAGAAATAAAACCTTAGGCATTGTAGGGCTAGGAAAGATAGGTAGAGAAATAATGATCCGATGCCTATCATTTGGAATGAAAATAATAGGATACGATCCTTTTGTAAATCAAAATATGCTTAATAGAGAAGAAATTGAAATTGTAGAATTGGATGAATTAACGAAAAATTCTGATTTTATTACAATTCATGTTCCATTAAATGACGATACTAGAGACCTATTTAATTATAAACGCCTTAAAGCAATGAAAAAAACCGCTAGAATAATTAATGTTTCTAGAGGGGGTATTATTAATGAATCGGATTTAGCAAAATCACTTATTGATAAAGAAATTACAGGAGCAGCAATAGATGTTTATACTCAAGAACCTATAGCAAAAGATAATCCACTTATCGATGCGCCAAATATACTTTTAACACCTCATTTGGGAGCATCAACAAAAGAAGCAAAAGAAGGAGTGAGTATTTCTATTTGCGAGCAACTCAAGGACTACCTTCTTGAAGAAAAGCTAACCAATGCAATCAATATGCCGATTTCAGATATATCAAGTATCAAAGAGATTCAGTCCAGTCTTGACCTTGCAGAAACAATGGGTAGGCTACAAGATCAACTTAACCCAGGATCTATCAAAAAAATTCAAGTCGAATGCTCGGGGTCATTAGAATACCCTAAGCCTATAACCCTAGCTTTTCTAAAAGGTTTTTTGTCTAGAAGAATTCCAGAAAGAATCAATTATATAAATTCCGAAGCACTTGCTATTGAACTAGGTATAAAAATTGAGCATAGCTATACAAATGATAGCGGTTCATATACGAATTTGATTAGAACTAGAGTTTCTGGAAGCGCTGACCCGACGCGAATCGCAGGATCAATATTTGGGCAAGATAAGCCAAGATTAGTTAATATACTTGGTTTTGATATCGATGTTAGGCCCTATGGTTATATGCTATTTGCAAAGAATAAGGATGTCCCTGGCGTGATTGGGAGAGTTGGAACAATTCTTGGGAAACATAAGGTAAATATTGGTGGATTTATTCTTAGTAGAGCCGAACAAGGCCAGGCTTTCTCCGTAGTAAGGATTGATAGTATGATTTCGAAAAAAATACTAAGCGAGCTAACAAAAATACCAGAAATTATATCATTACAACAGCTTGCTTGTGAGACATAAATTCTCTCAGAAAAAAGTAAGAATTGCGGGTGGAGGGATTGCAGGTTTATCAGCTGCAATGTTCCTTCAGAGTAATAATATTTCAACCGTAATATATGAAAAGGAGTCAAAAATAGGTGGAAGCCGTCATGGTGATTACGAAGGTTTAGAAAATTGGATATTTAATGATGATATTCATTCCTCATTCAAGGATATTGGTTTTGAATTCAATAAAATTCAATCTAGCCCAATTAATAGTTTTTTTGTTCATACATCAAGCGAAAAGCCATTACGTATTCAAAACAAAACCCCATTTTTCTATTTAGTCAGTCGCGGTGATAATAGCAATGATATAGATCATCAATTATTTCGACAGTGCAAAAAGGCTGGAGTTGAATTTAAATTTGGAGAAGCGGCTCCTAGTTATTGCGATATAATAGCAACTGGGACCAGGAAGGCTTCAGCTTATATTCAAGGAATCAATTTTAATACCAACTTAAAAAATCAAGTTCATTTATTATTAGGAAAAAAGTTTGCACCAAAAGGCTATGCTTATCTTATTATTCAAAATGGCAGTGGTACAATCGCAACAGCATTTAAAAAAGTGAAAAATTCAGAAGAAAAATACCTTGAGAATTGTATTAAATACTTTAAATCAATGAATATTAATTTTTTCAAACGAAAAGATTTTAGTAGTAGAGGTAGCTTTTCAATGCCAGTTAAAGCATTAAATTCACCAATGATCATTGGTGAGGCTGGTGGTTTTCAGGATTATCTATTTGGTTTTGGAATGAGAATGTCTATGATGTCTGGAATGGTTGCTGCATTGAAAATAAAGGGTGAGAAATCAAATGCAAAAAGCCTTTATCGATGTATAAATAAAAAAAGAAGACTATCTTTTGTGAATCGAATTCTTTATGAGCGATTAAATGATAGCCAGATGTATTTTTTTGCTAAAAAGTTTTCGATATCAAATGAACCGCTGCTCATTCTAAAGAATTCTTATAAATGGAGCTTAAAAACAATATTTAGATGGATAAATTATAAAAAGAGATATGAAGTACGTCATACTTAGAAGCATTCAAATTCTTTCAATGTTCATAGTTTTGTCTGGATTAGCCAAAGGAATCAATGATAATAATGTTTCTTTAGAAATTAATGCCCTAATTATTGGATCTGGCTTATTTTATATAGCAAATATGTTGCTGAAGAGAAATTAATAGTAGAAATTGTAGATTATAAAAAGAGCTTATTATGTCAAAAATATGGGATGATTTAAAATCAAATATGAAAGACTGGAGCAATGCTGCAGTTGAAAAAGCAGAAGAAGTAAGTAAGGTTGCTGTTGCTAAGACTGAAGAATTAACAAAAATAAGTAAAAT
>CAYLUE010000002.1:57453-64076 GCA_964386795.1 uncultured bacterium | reverse complement strand
CAAATTGAATTATCTTTTGCAATTTTAACTGATTTAATATTTGCTCCTTTTAGTGCACTAGAGCTAGGAGTATAGGATGTAAAATTTTGTGTTGTCTGAACTAGTCTGTTTAGGCCAACCTGAGTTGCCACCCAGAGGTTATTTAGGTCATCAACAAATAGGTCTTTAATCTGGGTATTAATTTCAACTAGGCTAGGCTCTTCAACAATCTCCATCGTACCTGTAGAGTTTGGCTGATAAATTGAAAACTCATCCTCTGAATACATTGAATAACTATTTTGATAATAAAAGTCAGTATTAAAATATACTGCGCCACCATATTGCAACACGTCTACCCAGAGATGGTTATTATGATCCCTATACACATTAGTTATATACTGTCCAATAAAATGATCATAGTAAATTTCATCAAAAAGCTGATAAGCTTCATTGTAGAAGAAAAGACCCCCATCGGTTGCCATCCAGAATCCTTGCATATTATTAAGGTTATCACCAAGATCTAGTATTTTATTCACACCGTAAGCTCCTGATGAAGGCATCCAATATGAGCCTGCAAGATTAGTTATCTCCATAGAGTTTATATTAATTTTATCTAAGCCATTTGGAGTCCCAATATATAATTCATCATTGCTAAGATATAGTGTGTTAATTTTATTATTTGAGAGGCCTCGAAGAGTTGTAAAATTTGTAAATGCTTCCTTCTCTTTCCGATAGTAATTTAATCCATTAGAGGTTCCAACCCATATGTTACCAGCAGTATCAACTACAATTGGGTTAAACTGTTCAGGGCTAAAGCTACTACTAGATATTGAAAACGGGTCGCTAGGGTTGCGAACAAAATTTCGCATAGCTTTTGTCTTTTTATCAATTGAAAATAATCCATTATTTTCAGTAGCAACCCACAATAGCCCTTCTTTGTCCTCAGTAACAAATGTGGGCCTGCTATTAGTGGTAAACCTATGAAAGGCGTTATTTCCATAAATATATAAATCTAAACTTTTATCAGTTGAAGACCAAATATCTCCGGATTTATCCTCATAAATATCCCAAATACGATTGCCAGATAGTGCTGTAGTGTCAAATGGATTAGAATTATATACCTGAAACCCATATCCATCAAACTTATTCAAACCTTCATTCGTCCCTAGCCAAATAAATCCGCGCCCATCATTATTAATTGAAGATATATCATTATCAGATAATCCATCACGTGTTGTTATGTTTTCAAACTGAAACTTTTTCTTATCAGCTAGCGCAGGATTAACTAATAATAAGAATGCAAAAAATAAGTGGCTTATTTTTTTAAAGTATACTGTTTTCATAAAACTATAATTTAAATCTTATTGGCAATACCATTCTAACGGGTACCGCAACGCCCTCATGATATCCAGGAGTAAATTTGACCTCTTTAGTAACCACTCGCAATGCCTCTTTGTCTAAAACTCCTAGAACCCCTTTAAGAATTTTTGCCTGGGTAGCCTTGCCTTTTTCATCAACAATAAACCCAATTACAACAACGCCTTGAAGGCCCATAGACCTGGCTTCTTTTGGATAGCGCACTTTTTTGCCAATTGCAGCCATCCCACCTTCAATAACAGGCATTTTTTCAACTCGTAGGTAAACACCCTTATCGTCCTTTTGCTGGGCAAAAAGTGTACTAGAAAAAATTATAAAAATGATGTAAAAAAATATTTTTTTATTCATAAAAATTAATCTTCTATTTTTTATTCATTACAATTACTGTTAAGGCATTACAATGAATGTATTAATGTTCTATTAAAATAATATATTCTCTGAACAGTTTTAAGTCCGGAAACTTAAAAATTAATAACATAATTAATAAGTTAAATTTTAATTTATTATAAATGAGCTAGCTTCATCAAAATGCTTAAGCGCATCTGAAAGTTGATTATCTGCATTTGCCCTTACTCCCCACAATTGATCTATGCCCCACTTAGCGCCTGCAATTTCTGATTTAAGTATAATTTTAAGATATTTTTTGTCCTCATGGGCTTTTTCTAATTCTAAATCATCAATTTCTTTTTTTGCAAAAGTTAGAAATTCTTTAAATAAGCTGTCTTCAACTTGCCAGTTTAACTGAAAATCTTTGAAGGACTCTGATAAATCATTATTATTTTTAATATAGCTTGTACTCCAATTAAACATTAATCTATTTGGGTGAGACATTATTTGACGTGTTGCGCTGTTTAATTTCAAATTAAATGGTATATATATATCAGGTGTAACTCCTCCGCCTCCATATACTATTCTACCGCTTCTTGTTTTGTATGGCGGTCTTAATTTTTTTAATGAGTCTATTTTAGATTCTCTATTTTCTTCATATAATTCAGTATAATAGTTATCTTGATTTTCTTTGTCAAATGGGCGTTGAATTAGACGCCCGCTAGGAGTATAATACTGAGCAATTGTTACTCTGATCGCTGATCCATCGCTTAGGCCAGCTTGTCTTTGCACAAGGCCTTTTCCAAAACTGGTTTCACCTATAACAAGCCCCCTATCAAGATCCTGTACTGCGCCTGCCACTATTTCACTGGCGCTAGCTGAACCCCTATTTATTAGCACAATTAATGGAAAGCTACTATTCCCCTTTTTTGGTGAGGCAACAAATGCTTGCGATGCTTGCTTGTTTTTGCCTTTAGTGTAAACGAGTGTATCTTTTTTAGAGATAAAGATATTGGCTACCTCTGCAGCTTGTTCTAATATTCCACCGCTATTGTTCCGTAAGTCTAATACCATTCTTGTCATCCCTTGTTCTAGTAGGGCTTCTAGTGATTTTTTTACTTCGGGCCCAGACTTTGTTGAAAAACGTGTTAACCAAATATAGCCGGTTTGATTGTCCAGCATAGATGTAGCTCTAACACTAAATAAAGGAATATCATCTCTTATGATTGTAACATCAAACGGCTCTTCCTCGTACCTGCCAATTGTTAAATCCACCCTGGTGCCTTTCTTTCCGCGAAGTTTCTTATACACGTCTTCTCTATCTACGCCCTTAGCGCTTTTTCCATCAATATTGATTATCCAATCACCAGCAAGTAGTCCAGCTTTTTCAGATGGGCCCCCTACTACTGGCGAAATAACAGTAATATAATTATTTAATATATCGAATTCGATTCCTATGCCTTGAAATTCTCCGCGGAAAAGCTCATCAATATTTTCTTGATCCTTGGCTGAAATAAAAATAGAATGGGGATCGAGTTCATCCATTATTCCCTTAAAGGCCCCATCCATTAATGCCTCCATGTCAACATCTTCATAGTAGAGTTGATTGACGTAATATAGGATTTGATTCATTACTTTGAATTTTTTCTCAATGATTGCGTAGGGATTAGTTTGATTGGAATATAATTTTTGCGTGATCGGCATTATGATCATCACAGAGGCAAATATCAATAATAATAAACCCCGGAATCGATTAAAAAGGGGGGTGTTGTTTTTATAAACCAAAATAAATTACAGTACGAACCGTAAGTCCGCTTATAGATGCTTCAGGAGAGTCACCAATGGGAATGTGTCCATTTAGCCTCCATCTGCCCTGACCAATAGTGCCTTTATTAAACCCTGCGCTTATTCGTAAGCCCATTCTATCTAGGAATTGCCACTTTACTGCTACATATGGCTGGAAATTAAAAAACAGTCCGCTCAGCTCTGTCATTGATTCACTTCCATTAATTGGTCGTATCCCATTTTCTCTTACTAAATTTGCAGCATCATCAAATGTGCCTCCATTTTCATCGAGCTCAACCATCACAGTATCCCCTTTTAAGTATCCATACATGCTCGAACCAAGTTCATCCCATTTGGGTGATTCAGTGTGCTGATCAACAGATAAAGTATAGCTGCCTAAGCCCATAAGCGCTCCGGCCATGACTTCAAGGTCACGATATATTGGAAAGACATATTCTGCGGTCATTGCGCCTAGTAATATATTTAATCTTCCATTCACCGATAAATTATCTTTGTATGTATAAAGCTTGTCGCCATTATCACCTGCGCCAGGATCAGGGACTTGATAGTCATCCTTGCCATCTCTATTGGCATACAAAATAACGTTATATACATTACTAACTTGGGCAGAACCTATGCCAGCATACCCACCCAGTCTCCATGGTCCGGTCATTTGCGCAAAGCCTTCACCTCCATAAAATACCAATGGACGTGTTTCAAGACCATCAGTATCAAAACCCATACTATCCATCACCGCACCACCAGGAACTTCATTTAAGATCATATACATATTCCCAAAGCCGATTCCGCCACCATATGAGGTCTCTACGGGGTACACATCTCCCTGTGAATACCCAAGGGTAAATAGAAGCTGACTAATTATTAATATTCTTTTCATCAATTGAAAGTAAGTATAAAACAACGCGCAGCCAATTTATTCAGTATGCTTCATAAATCGAAAGATTATTGTTATTCTTTTAATAAATTAGTTTATGGGCTTTTTCTTGATATATTTGAGGATGAGAACCTATATTTGGTCGTATCTCATGGTAAGGGTATTTATATTTACAAGATTAGTACAATTAAATTAGCACATATGCGTGCTGGAGGATATATTGAGTTATAGTAGGCTCATGATGCTGTATTTTGGCCTCACTGCATCTATTGTTGCAGAGGAACTCCATGTTATTGGAACATTTGATTTTAATAACAATGGAAAGAGTGAAATGCTAAAGATTAATGGCTTGGTGGCTCCGCTAGAGCTTGTTGAGCTCAACAATAATGGTGAACATACAACCTTGTGGGTGTATTCTCCTGATAACGGTGGATCGGTTGTTGATGCAAAATTTGCTGATCTTGATAATGATAAGACTTTAGAATTAATTGTTATTCAAAAAAGTGATAGCCTAAACAATTGGTTAAAAATATTTGAGTGGAACGGTTTTGATTTTACTTTAAATAAAGAATCAATACCGAATAATGATAGTAGCTCTGAAAGGGTGCGCCCTTCAAATATCGCACATTATGATAATCTATTTTCCGCTTCTATTGCATCTCCAACAAGAAGCGCTGAGGTCTTTAATCTAAGATATACAGAAGGTATAGTTGAAAAATCAAACTCACAATTATTCTCTGACCCAATAGTTACCAATGGCTATGGCCCTGTTTTTACGGGTATTTTTAATTCAGGGGGTGTTGCTCGGGTTGGTCTTATAAGCCCTGAATCAAATGTTCTAAAAGTTAGTGTTTTTACCATTTCTCAAGACTCAAATAAAGTTGTGTCTGATGTATTTAGCTTGAATGGTGCAAGGGTATTACTTGGCCCCGATATACAACCATTTGATGAGGATAAAGATGGGTTTGATGAGCTCTTGATACCGTTTGCCACGGGTGAGGTTTTCACATTATCTATTGAAAACGATGTTTTATTATTTGTCGAAAGCAGATTAACAGAAAACAATCTTTTCAATTTGAAGTCAGCTGCCGGTCAAGAAGAGATAAATAATGTTATTTTGTCTAGAGTAGAAAATGGGCTATATGATTCAAATGATATTGTAAGCAAAAAAGATCCTTCTGTTTTTCTAACGCCAACCGATTCATTAATGCTTGGCGATACTCTGAATATGTCAATTGCGCCAGATAGTGTATCCGATTTTTTCGAGTTCCAGTGGTCTTCACAGCCACCCGCTGGAATGACTTTTAACCCTGAAACGCAAACAATTGGGTGGGTACCTGAACGCGAGCATATTGGTATTGTTGACCTTTCTTTCTCCTTGACGTCCCGAACCAGTGAAGAAATAATTAGTGAAGTATCCCTCTATGGCAACTCGCACTTTCTTAAACCTATATTAAATAATATAGTGGATACAAAAATCATTTTTGTAGGCGATACCATAAAGCCGCCCGAACCATTTGTGGTACTGCCAAAGCGATTACATAAAATCACCATTAGCACAAAAGATATTGATAATACCGATAGGTTTACATTTGAAGGGGAAACGCCTTTTAGCTCAACCAGTTTTAATGCAAATAACGTTATCACTGTGGGGGTAAATACCGATCTAAGCACAATTAAGAATGACAAATCTAGCTCGTTTATTTTTCAATCATCTAAAGAAAAACCCGATAGCCTTGTAACCGTATCTATAATGCATGACCTTTCTTCAAATATTATATATACATCCATAAAGCCGACAGTTGATACGCTTACTCAGTCATTTGATGCTGAGGGTGTAAATCCGGATATGTATGAATTGCCTGAGTATTTTTTCGAAGGATTTCCTTCGACAATGGGCCTCAATGTTTCTTCAGATTCATCATTAAGCCTATTAGCATCTGGTAAGAACAAATCGGGTGTGTTAACTATCCAATCACCTTTATTCTCAAAAACACATGATATGATTATCGAGTATTATGGTGGACGCCCCCATGCAATACGGGGAGATGTAAATGTAAAAAAGGATGGGTCACATAAAACTTTAACAGAAATTGATTTTGAATCTGCCTTTAATCCTATAATGATAAAATCATTATTAAGCTCAGCTAATAGAGACACCTTGGTTTTTCATGCTGATTCCATACCGGATACACTAAAGGCAAAAACTTCCTATAAATCATTCTATTCACCAGTTACTATAATTAAAAAGGCAACTCCT
>CAYLUE010000002.1:18002-57353 GCA_964386795.1 uncultured bacterium | reverse complement strand
GCACCAATAGATTCAATCCAAACCCCTACGCCTGAAGCACCTGTAGATACAACAGAGTCATGATAAAAAAATCCATAGCTGGACTAATTATTATAATTACAACCTGCATGGCTCAGGATTTAAAGATTGTACATATGGAAGGAACGTATGATTTAGATGGGGATGGTCTTAAAGAGTTTGCGACAGTGGAATCTGGTTCAATTGGGGGTAAACAAATATCTGTTATACGCTATTATGAAATTAACAAAGAAGGTTATCAAGAAATAACCTGGGAATTTGAGGCGCCAGATGGTGTGTTAGGAAATTTCGTTGATGTTGAGCTTGGTGATTTAGATGGGGATGGGACACCAGAACTTATTACTGTTTCAAATATAGCTGAGGGCAATGATGATGAATTATTGCAACCGATTGTTTTTTATTATTATTGGGATGGGTCACAATTTAGTGAAGAGCCAGGCGGTGTAATAAATCTTTCTGATGGTAGGAGCTTTGTTCGTGCGCAAAATTTCACAATTATGGATTACGATGGAGATATGGATCAAGAGCTGGCGGTATCTGTTGGAAGCCCATTACGGCAGGTAATAATATTAGACCTCGACTCTAGCGGTGAATGGGTGGAGATTGAAACATTAAAACCAAACGGAATGCGTTCAGGGGTTGGAGCAATATCTGTAACAGCGGTTGATTGGAATAAAGACGGGTTTGATGATTTAATAACTTCTTCTGTTGAAGGCTCTATATTAAAAACGCAACCGTTTTACAATGCTGGTGGCGAGCTTTTATCCGGCAAGGGTGAAGAAATAAACTTGCCCGGATTAGATGGTTTGATTCCAATTAGTATTTCTGTTTTAGACTGGAATAAAGATGGCGCAACAGATATTATACTCCCTTTTTACAATGGGGACATGATTTCCATGACATTATATGGGGACATGATTGATATTCAGAAAATGCCTATTAATGGCGGACCTCTTTCTAATGTTCGCGTATCAGACTTTAACCAAGACTCATATAGTGACCTGCTATTAGTGTCGGGTGATATGAATGTATTGTCCATGGTATATGGTAGTATTGATGGAATGAGTGGCCCTTCAGAGTTTTTTACAATTGAAGAGGCGGGGGAAAAAGAAGCTCAGGTGTTTACTGCTTTACCTGTTATCAATCAGGGAATTTATAGCGGAACTGTTATTGCTGCAGGTTGGGATGGTTATGAGTCCACTTTATTTATGGTTGAAATAGGCCAGGGGCCAGAACCCGATAAACCAAAAGTTATCGCAGATGATATTCCTAAAGAGGCGATAAGTATATATCCGGATATTCCAGGGGAAGACATTGTAACAGCTACTCCCCCTACCCCACTTGAAACGATGGCGCAACCCCTCCCCGATGGTATCCTGCCTAAGCATGTATTAACAGTCAATCAATCATTTGCATACACATTACCAGAGCAAGAAAAAAAGGAGTTTTATAGTTTTAGATGGCTACAGCCTCCTCCGAGTGGTATGTTTTTTCATTATGATTCAAGGTCGATTCGCTGGGTTCCCGATGAGGGCCAATTGGGTGCATATAAAATTGCATATCATGTTGAAAGAAAATTGGGTGAAACCGTTACACCTTCAATTGCAAAAGAAGACACCCTATTAACATATAAAGTGGTTCCTGACCTTGAAGGTGACGATGAAAGGCTTTGGGTTTATGTAAATGATCCACCGGTTATAGCATCAGAGCCACAAGGTACTGAATTTGTTGGTGGAGAATCTTTTGTATATAAACCATTAATACTGGATAGAAATATAGATAAAAAGATTCGGGTTGACCTTGAATCAGCCCCTGAGGGAATGCGGGTTGAAAATAATGAATTTGTTATATGGGACACAGACTCATCCCATATTGATATATATGATATACGCTTAGTTGCCAGTGATGGTTTTGATAGGGCTGTGCAAAATTTTAGTTTATTTGCCAGAGCTGGGGTTAAAATTTTATCTGAAGCAAGTACAGAGGCTGAAATTGATAAAAGCTATAGATATAAAGTTGATATTTGGAGACCGGACCTTGAACATATTCTTAACTTTTCATTAATCAATGCTCCAGATGGAATGGCAATTGATAAAACAGGGCTTGTAACCTGGACTCCTTCTACAACTCAAATCGATACGCAAAAATTCACTGTAAAAGTAAATCATGGCGTAGCTGTTGATTCACAAATAGTAAATCTATATGTAAATCATCCACCAATTATTCGCTCTGCTCCTTTGAAAATGAATGTAATTAATTTTGGTGAAGAATATCGATTTGCATTGGATGTTTTTGATCCAAACAAAAAGGATGACTTAATTTTCACAGCCATTGAAATGCCTGATGGTATGCGTATGGACCCATATGAAGGAATGATAGTTTGGGAACCTGGCCGCGAGAATATTGATTTTTCAAAATTACATATTAAGGTTAGCGATGGCCGCGCTGAAAGAATGATTATTGCTGACTATTATGTTAATGCGCCTATTAACATTGTATCTATACCATTAATGCAGGGAGCAGTTGGAGAAGAATATAATCACCAAGTAATTACTTCTGATATGAATTCGGATGCCCTGCTTCCGTATGATGAGGTGATCCCACTGAAGTCTGCGCAAAATTATAGAATCTATTCAATTCAAATCAGCGATGATGTATATGCAGAAAACATTGATCGCTACATTATGGATTGGAATAATTCTGATGCCGTTTATCTGACTGATGAAGATGAAACGGACTCTCTTTCACTTGAAGTCTCGCGTCTCAATCTAAAAAAGTATGTTGATTATATTTTTTGGGAAAACGATAGGTTAAATATAATAGTGGAGTCTATAGATGATAGAACGGTTGCAATCAAAGATATACTTTGGGAATTTTTTCAAGGTAATAAAGGTAGGCCGCCTAAGGTTGTTGCAAGAAAAATGAGCCCAATAAAATACACCCTATTAGAGTTCCCAGATGGAATGGAAATTGATGAATATACTGGGGTAATATCATGGTCACCAACGCTTGACCAAGTGGATAAACAACAAGTCTCATATATGGTCTCAGATGGCTATACAAAAGATGAGCAATCATTTGAAATATATGTTAATCATCCACCGGTTATTGTTTCAAGTCCACCTATTTCTGCATTGGTTGGTGAGGTGTTTAAATATAATATTATTGTAGAAGATAAAAATACAGATGCGGATCTCCTATTTACGCTAACCAAAGGACCTCAGGGTATGCAAATGAGCAAAAAGGGGAAGGTCGTATGGATTCCCAAATCTGCTCAAATTAATGAAAGCAAATTTACCTATGAAGTATCTGATGGATACTCTAGCGATAGGCAAGAAGGAAAAGTGTTTGTAAATATAAATCCTAATATAATTTCTACGCCACGACCCGTTGCCCTTACCGGACACCAATATAAATATCGGGTCGTGGCTGAAGATTTAAATAAAGACAGGGTTGCCTATAAAGCGGTTAAGCTTCCCAAATATTCAACCTTTAGCAAACAAACCGGTATGCTAAACTGGAAGCCTAGACCAAACCAGCGTGGGCCAAATGATATTATATTGGTTGCTATGGATGAACGCGGGGCAATGACTTCTCATGAGTTTCAAATACATGTTTTTGAAGACCCCAGCGCTCGTCAAATGATAAATACGGGTTGGCCACTTATGCTTTCGTTTGTGGGTATAATGTTTGCTTGGGGCATGGCTCAGATCTAATATTATTTAAATAGATTGGTAATATATTTTTCTCCTGGCTCATCTAATTGAAAATCGATACTTAGACTATATATATTAATTTCACCAAGGTCTAGATTGGTCAACCTGATCATATCTTTTTCTGTTGTTACTATAATTTCTGCACTATTGTCAATCAAGGTTTTCTTAAATCGATCGATGTCTGATTGTTTAAACTCATGGTGATCAACATAAGCTATTTTTGATACCAACTCGATGTTGGTTTTATCTAAGGATTTATAAAAGCTTTTCGGGTCTGCAATCCCTGACACTGCTACTGCGCGTGTTTTATTTTCTGGTTTATAAACTTCGGAATTAATATTTAAAAATTTATTATGGGCAATTGAGCTGTTAAATATTGGTAGGTTTGTTTTTTTAGCCCTTGAAACAATTTTTGGGCTGGGCTCAGTTAAATTAGATTTTGTAAATATGATTACATCTGCTCTTTTTATATGGCTAAAGGGTTCGCGCAATAATCCATGGGGTATCAATCTATAATCAGATTGCCCTGCTTGGCTATTTAACAAAACCAAATCTAAATCTCTTTCAATTGATCGGTGCTGAAATGCATCATCCATAATAATCATATCAGGATTAAACTTCTCAATAAGATACATTGCTCCGCGATATCTGTTTTGATCAACAACAATAGGAACATTATCTAATTTTTGAGACATTAATGTTGGCTCATCGCCAAAGTTTCTCCAATCATTTACTTTATTATTACCATCGGTTACAAGCTGCGTTCCAGCTGTTTTTCTTCCATAACCCCGACTAAGAACTGCGACTTTATAATTCTTCGTTTGAAAAAGCTGAGATAAATAAATAACCGCTGGGGTTTTACCTGTCCCGCCAGCTGTTATATTTCCTACGCTTATTACTTTTGTTGGGATTTTTCTTGAAACAAAAAAGTTTAGCTTGTAAAAAATATTTCTCCAATAAATAACACCCCAATAAAAAAGTGTAATTGGAAAAAATAGAAACTTTACTTTTGTTTCAGTGATCCTTGACCAGCCCGACACGACTGTTTACCTCTTTCTCAAGTTGATCAAGCGACGTTTTAAGCTGTGCTGCACATTCTTCAAAAGAGTCTTCGATTGTAAAAATCAAAGGAGGGCCAAATAGTAGTGTTGTTTTTCCAAAGGGCTTTGATAAATAGAATGTGTCCCAGTTTTTAAATGACCATCGACGATTCGATTGGCCAGCCACAGGAACAATAACTGCTCCTGTTTTTTGTGCTGCTCTAATTGCGCCTGGTTTAGGAATTTTTGCAGGGCCCTGCGGTCCATCTGGCGTTATCGCAAAAACTGTAGTATGTGATTTTAATATTTCTAATATTTCATTATATGCTTTCTTACCACCATCGGTGGATGAGCCCCTAATAATGTTCCAACCAAGCTTTGTTCCAATCCTAGATATTATTTCAGCATCGGGGTGGTGATTACCTGCAAGGCCGTGATAGTTATTCTTTGCTAAGCCCATGAATGCCGTCAGTAGTGTATTGTGCCAAGATGCAATAATAACTGGTTTTCCGCTTCGCAGCACATCCTTATAATGATGCTCTCCTTCTATATTCCATTTATTTGTATTATAAAAAAATCTTAATAGAAGAGGTCCAATCGTTCCTCCAAACCAAACCAACAACCTGTTTTTTAATCTTTTTTCATTATATGGGTTTGCCATCTAGGTCCTCTGTAATATTGCTTCTGCTGCTCTATCATATACGCCGGGCATTCCTAATGAACGCCTTACCTCGCTCATGCCTTCTAACATCTTCTTACGTTCGGCCGTATCGCTTAATAGTGGAAGCAGGGCATCGATAATATTTTTTTGATTAACTCGGTTTTGTAAATATTCAGGTACAACCATTCTTCCAGCAATCAAATTGACCATTGATATAAAAGGAGATTTGTTCATTAGATTGGTGATGAAATAAGACATTCCCGATAATTTATAACAAACCACTTCTGGGGTATCCATAATTGCGCATTCTAATGATGCGGTACCCGATGTAGTAATCGCGGCTTTAGAGTACTTCATTGCACCATATATATCATCAGACTCCACAATAATATCATTGGGTAAATTAAAAGTGACATTATCGGCTTTGGTTACAATAATTTTTAAGTTGTTGATTTTATTTTTTAGGGCCATCGCGGCTCGATAATAAAGCATCAGGTGTCGATCAATTTCCTGCTGTCTGCTTCCTGGAATAAGCGCTAAGAGCGTATGTTCGTTAGTTATATTATGTTTATTAAAAAATTCTGCCTTTGAAAGTTTTGGCTCAAGCCCTTCATTAAATGGATGCCCAACATAATTGGTGGGTACTTCCCTGCTTTCAAACCATTCTTGTTCAAATGGAAAAATGCTAAGCGATTGGTCTACATAGCGATGAAAGTATTTTATTCTGTTTTCTTTCCACGCCCAAAGTTGGGGTAAAATAAAATATGTTATGGGCACGCCATGTGGTCTACAGTTTTTTGATAATCTTAAATTAAACCCGGGATAGTCAATTAGTATTATTCTGTCCGGTTTTATTTCTTTTATTTTTTCTAGTGATTCACCCATAACATTAATCATAAAAGGCAAATGTTTTAATACTTCGGTAAAGCCCATAATTGATAATTCATTAACGTGGTGCATAATCTCTAAGCCGCATGATTGCATTCGATTGCCCCCATGGCCAATAAACGTAGAGTTTGGGTTAAGTTTTTTTATTGACTGAATTAGTTTAGATCCGTGCAGATCGCCTGACTGCTCTCCAGCTACCATAAAAAATATTGGTGAACTTTGGCTCATTGAATTAAATCTTGTGATTCATGCTATCAGTATAGATAGTTAATCCTGATTATTATCAATGATAAAATAAATACAACGTTTTGAAGCGTTCTTTTTTCAGTTTTAATTAATTTTCCAAATGATAAGGGGGTTCTATCGTCATCGGTTTTCCATCTGGAAAGTCGGGGTATTATAGACCGCACATTGTTTTTATAAATACTGTATTCTTCACCAAATAATTCTGAGAGCTTTTCTTCTTCTAATGAAATAATTAAGGAATATTGAATAATGAAAAAGGTCATAGTTGTTATGCACATAAGCGCCAGATTTGGTGATCCGGCCACTATAACTATTCCTAAATACATTAACATATTTCCTACATAGATTGGGTTTCTTACAAAACCATAAGGTCCCGCTGTACATAGTGATGGTGCACCAACTTTAGTTGTCCTTGTTTCCCCGCCCGCATATGAAACCGACCACATTCTAGTTGCTTCTCCTAATAACAGAACGGCAAGCCCTATTAATACATTAGGGTTATCTGGTTGAGCAAAATATATAATGCTCAATGCAACCGGTATTGGGGTGAAGCTTCTATTTTTAAAAAAGAAATTTCTAATATCCATTTATTTCAAATCCTCTAATATTTTGTCATGAATTTTAATCGCAACTTCTAAAGCTTGCTTTCCAGCAACACCATCTACTATTGGGGTTTCATTACCCATTATAGATTGTATATAGTTTTCTAGCTCTAGTTTTAATGCATCCTGTTTTTGTACAATCGGTTTTTCATAAAAAATCTGCCTATGCTTACCATCTGAGTCAACCAGTGGGGCGGACATAATAGCGTCAGGGTCATCCGCGCTAGCATCCATAGCCTTATAAACCTCAGATATGCCAGCTAGAAAATCAATAGTAACATATAAATCTTGTTGAAAAATCTTTATTTTTCTTACCTTATCCTTAGCTACGCGACTTGAGGTGATATTTGCAATAGATCCGTTTTTGAATTTTATTCGAGCATTGGCAATATCAACCGAGCTTGTCATAATAGATACACCGTTTGCATATATATCTTTTACTGGTGAATCAATAAACGAAAGCACTAAATCAATATCATGAATCATTAAATCAAGAACAACTGGAACATCTGTGCCCCTACTCATAAAGGGTGCCATTCTGTGTACTTCGATATATTTTGGCTGTATTTCAAGGCTGGACAAAGCCAATAGGGCTGGATTAAATCTTTCTATATGCCCTACTTGAATTATTGTGTTGTTCTTTTTTGCTAATTGTACAATATGATCAGCATCGTTTATTGTAGTAGTAATAGGCTTTTCAATAAAAACATGTTTTCCGTTTTGAATACATTTTTCCGCTACTACTTTATGAGTTGATGTTGGTGTGACTATTGATAGTGCATCTACCCTATCTATCAATAGGTCTAACGATTCAAACGATGGTACGTTTAATTGCTTTGATACCTCATCTAATCTTTTGGAATCAATATCATAAATACCTACCAGGTTGGCATTTTTTATTTTTGATAAATGAGTCGCATGGTGAAATCCAAGGTGGCCCACACCAATAACTCCTATGTTTACTTGTTTTGTCATCTTTTTTTATTATCAATGCTGCTAAAGTTACTTACTATTGATCAAAAACTAGCAAACTTATAAATACTTGCATTTAAATTCCCTTTGAGGCAATTTTGTCCTTATTAATCCGAGTGTATGAAAAAATTACGAGAGTACGACTATGAATGATAATGTAAAAATATCTGTAGGCCTATTAATACCTGCAGTATCCGTGGTAGCATTTGTCGCCACCCTGTTTGATCAAAACTATTTGGGTGCTTTGTTTGTCGCGGTAAGCGGCTTAATGGTTTGGTTTGCTTATTCTGCTGTTGTTAAGGCTGAAATGCCAGACATCACTGGAAATATTGTGATGGTTTTTGGGGGATTGTTGTCCCTTGCTTTCTTTCTTAATTATGGATTAGATATCAATATGTTTGGCGGGTTTGAGCTTAAACTTGAAGGTGTTGTGGGTTCGGTCTTAATTTTATTTTTTACAGTATTAATGGGTGTTTTGTTTAATAGCAAAACAGGTTCAGCTCCTGTAAAACAGCTTACTAGCCCGTCCCAACAAAATTCTCCTAACAAGGAAAGCAGCTCTGTTATTACCCCCAGCGATAGTGACAGCGAAGAAGAATTAGAATATGATTATGGTTATGATGATTACGATGATGAATACGAAGATTTAGAAGATTATTATCCCGCGTTTGAATACGAAGAGGAATACGAAGACTAGCTTAATACAATAGATAGTTCGTTTTTGATATCTGTTATAATACCTAAAATTCGTTTATTATTTTTTCTTTTTTCTTCAATTACCCTACATGCATGTAAAACTGTGGTGTGGTCTCTACCACTAAAATGCATTCCGATGCTAGCCAGCGATGAGCCAAGCATGTCTCTACATAAATAAATAGATATTTGTCTAGCTTCAACTATCTCTGCTCTCCTGGTTTGCCCAACAATATCTGACTCTTTAATATTGGTAAGGCTGGAAACCTTGCGTATTATTTCCTCCACGGTTATTTCAGAGGCTGAAATATGCCCAACTCGTTCTTTAATTACCTTCTTAGCTAGATTATAATCGATTTCCTGATTAGATAAAGACGAGTGTGCTAGAAGTCTGATTATCGTACTCTCTAAGTCTCTAATATTATTTTTAATGTGACTTCCAATCAGCTCAATAATATCATAAGGAAGCTTCAAACCGTTTAGCTCTGCCTTTTCCATAACAATTGCAACGCGTGTTTCATAGTCTGGGGGTTGAATATCAACCGCAAGACCTGACTTAAACCGCGACAACAACCTGTCTTGCAAGCCAACCATTTCACCGGGATACCTATCTGCTGTTAGCACGATTTGTTTTCCAGATTGAAACAACTCATTAAAGGTGTGGAAGAACTGTTCTTGGGTCTGTTCTTTTCCTTGAAAAAACTGAATATCATCAATTAATAACACATCAGCATTGCGGTAGGTTTTTGAAAACTCAATGGTCTTATTTTTTTGTATAGATGAAATGAAATCCAGTGTGAACTTCTCACTAGATGCGCATACAATATTTTTTCGGGGGCTCTCTTCTAGAATACTATTGCCAATAGCATGTAATAGGTGAGTTTTTCCCATACCCACGCCACCATAAATTACTAGTGGATTAAAAGATTGCTGCCCAGGATTTTCGCCCACATTTAGTGCGGCGGCCTTTGCAAATTGATTATGAGCCCCCTCAATAAAGGAAACAAGTGTATAGTTTTCATTAAGTGATTTATTGGGTTTTCTTGCCGGGCTGGGATCGCGTTGTCCTTGTAAATCGTCTTGGTGTTGCTGATCAATTAGGGGGTTTTGTGGTGCTACCGTATACTTAATGGTAAGCTGGTCGCCATGTTCATCGTTAGCTGCTTTTTCAATAATATCAATATAATGAGCCTCTATCCAATCATAAAAAAATTGATTGGGTAGCTCAAGTAGCAATGTATTATCATTCAGACCTATGGAAACAATAGGGTCAAACCAGGTGGAATAAGCATGGTCTGGCTGGCTGCCTTTAAGATTCTTTTTTACTATTTTCCAGAGGTCTTTATGATCTAACATTAATTTGTTTTCCACAGGTTTTCCACAATTGATTTATTATCAAATTATGGTGGTTTATTAATGCAACACAATCAACTTTTCTAAAAATATTGGATATTTTGGCAAAACATCCAATCCGGTGTTTTAATTGGTCGATACAATAAAAATAAGTAATTTCCTCGGCAAATTTCGGAGGTAATAATGAAGCGAACTTATCAACCAAGTAAAAGAAAAAGAAAGAACAAGCATGGTTTTCGCGAGAGAATGTCTAGCGTTGGCGGAAAGCGTGTCTTGTCAAGAAGACGTAAAAAGGGCAGAAAAGTTTTGTCTGCATAATAGTACGTCTATGAATTTAAATAAATATTTATCAAATATTTTAATTGGCCTAATTAAGCTATATCAAATAAGCATATCTCCCCTGCTGGGGGCAACGTGCAGGTTTCACCCAACCTGCTCAGAGTATGGCGTTGATGCTTTAAAAAAACATGGGTTTATTAGGGGTATTTTATTGCTATGTAAACGAATAGTAAAGTGCCACCCCTTTCATAAGGGCGGCGCAGACCCCGTACCTAGGTAATGCATGGATAGACAAACATTATTAGCATTTCTTTTAATTGGGTTTATCATTGTCCTTTATCCGTGGTATATGAGCATTGTTGCCCCTACCTCTTCAGCTGTTGGGTCGTTTAGCGAGCCCCAACAAAGCGAGATTCAAAATGATATTGTTGATTCCCCAACCACAGATCCTCTGGTCAACACCCCATCTCCGAATAGCTCAACTCCCTTAAAAACCATCAACGTTACAACGAATCTATATGATTTAAGCTTGAGCAATAAAAACGGTGGGTCCTTTACGGGTTTTAAGCTTTATAATTATAAAGACCATAATAATCAGCTTGTGAATCTGATAGATGATGATAACTCAAACAATATGGCTATTGGGTTTGTTTCCGTAGATGGCGATAGAATATTGCTAGATAATAACTGGAGTGTAGTGGGAAACACTAATAAAATAAGGGTTGACCGCGGAGAAAAAACACTTACGTTTAAAACGCGGTACTCTGGACAAGCAGTTACAAAAAAATATACATTTTATCCGGATTCCTACAATATTGATGTTGATATAGCTTTTGAAAACCCATCGAGATTTGTTTCAAGAAATCAATATACTTTGAATTGGAACGGTGGAATGCCAGCAACAGAAAAAGACCTTTCAAATGATTATTTATTTTTTGTGGGATATGCTTCGCTTGGTGGGGAACAAATGGGCTCTAAGCCTAGAAAAGGTAAAAGCACCGTTGAGTCGCAAAACGGCTCAACTTTGTGGTCTGCAATTAAAACAAAATATTTTATATCAGCAATCATTCCGAGTGAGCCGGGTATAGCGGCCCAGGTTGAGAGCGAACTGATAAATGATAAACCAATCTATGATACTCAAATCACACAATCCACAAATAGCGCTAATCAATATACCGTTTACCTTGGTCCGTTAGACTACAATAGTTTGCGTGATTTCAATGTTGGGCTAGAGTCCAATGTCGATTTGGGCTGGGCGCTGTTTCGACCCATTGGGCAGGTGATAAGCTGGCTCTTAACAAAAATGTATACAATTATACCAAACTACGGAATAGTGGTGATTCTATTCGCTTTTTTAATAAAACTGTTACTTAACCCGCTTACTGTAAAAACTTTTGAGTCTACTAGAAAAATGCAATCACTAGCACCAGAGATTCAAAAATTAAAAGAGAAGTATAAAAACGACCCCCAGAAAATGAGCAGGGCCCAAATGGAGCTCTATAAGAATTCAGGCGCAAACCCTATGGGTGGTTGCTTGCCAATGTTAATTCAAATGCCTATTCTAGTATCGGTCTTTTCAATATTTAGATCAAAAATAGAATTTAGGGGTGCACCATTTTTTGGATGGATATCTGATCTTAGTGTTCCAGACACACTATTTGAAATTGGTGGGTTTCCCATTAATATACTTCCAGTATTAATGGGCTCTACCATGTTCATTCAACAAAAAATGATGGCGGCTCCTAATGCAGATTCACAACAAAAAACAATGATGTATGTAATGAATGTATTCTTTTTGTTTCTATTTTATCGTTTTCCATCAGGGTTAAATCTGTATTATTTCGTTTTTAATCTACTATCTATTATTCAACAGAAATATTTAATACCAAACCCCAATCCTACCGGTTTGGGTATATCACTAAAAAAATGAACCATGGGGATGCTACATTTGTGGCCCCCGCTACTCCATATGGCCATAGTGGAATTGCACTAATAAGGCTAAACGGTCCAAAAGCAATAGCTATAATTAAAACCATTTCAAAGGGTACTACACTAAAAAATAGAACCCCCACCCTATTATACCTATACGACTCCAGGGGCAATTCACTAGATCGGTGCTTAATAACTTATTATAAGAATCCGCGTTCATATACAGGTGATGATTTAGTTGAAATATCATGCCACGGAAACCCATCCCTAGTAGATATGATAATGGATCTCATATTAGAAAACGGTGCACGGCTTGCTAACCCCGGCGAGTTCACTAAAAGAGCGTTTATTAATGGAAAAGTTGATATACTACAGGCTGAAGCTGTTGGTGCCCTAATAAAATCTAAAACAGAAGTTGCCGCAAAAATACATACAAACACACTAAACGGAACGCTTTCATCAAGCATTAAATCAATTTCCAATCAAATAATAACACAACTTTCTAGCATTGAACACGCAATAGATATTTCAGAAGATGAAATAAAACAAAGTTTTTACAACCAGTGTCGGGATTCAATGGTTGATATAATAACACAAATTGATACGCTTTTATCAACGTTTAGCGCTGGAAAGTTGATAAATGATGGAATTAGGGTAGTAATTACAGGCAAACCAAACGTTGGCAAGTCAACGCTCTTAAATTACCTTTCGGGTTTCGATAAGGCTATAGTAAGCGCTGAGCCTGGTACAACCAGAGATATTATAGAAACCTTAATGGTTATTGATGGGGTTCCAATAAAATACATTGACACTGCAGGTGTGCACACCACCGACGATAAAATAGAAAAAATGGGAATCGACAAAACAAATCGTGAAATTAAGTTTGCTGATCTGGTGCTACATATCAATGATGACCCCAATACTAGTAAATTGGAACAATTTGATGCGCCAACAATACATATTTTGAACAAAATTGACTTACACAAAATAGTTAATACAAATGATTCTATTATACATATATCAGCAAAAACAGGTAAAAATGTAGATATTTTATTGAAAAAAATTAAAAAAACACTATCTATTAAACCCATATCTACCACTACCCCACACCTAACAACTAAACGCCAACAGCGGTCGCTCATTCAATCTGTAGATGCATCACGGCGCGCGTATGAGCTTATGAGTGTAAAAACACCAAATATGGAACTTGTTGCTTTTGAGCTGCGTACTGCCCTTGATGAAATTGAGACCCTACTTGGTAAAACCTCGCCTGACGATATCTTAAATCATGTATTTGATAATTTGTGTGTTGGTAAATAGTTTCACGTGAAACCTGATAACAAATATGATGTTGTCGTCTGTGGTGCGGGCCACGCGGGAGTAGAATCCGCGTTGATGTTAAATAAGTTTGGTATACATACAGCCCTGGTTACGATTGACCCGGTAGCTATTGGGCGCATGTCTTGTAATCCGGCCATTGGTGGCCTTGCAAAGGGTCAAATTGTAAAAGAGATGGATGTCCTGGGCGGTATTATGCCAAAAACAACCGATCATAGCGCCCTGCAATATAAAATACTTAATAAATCTAAAGGTAAATCGGTTTGGTCCCCTCGCGCACAGGTTGATAAGCGCGCCTATGAATCGTTTATATCGGATACTATATCAGATGCTGATAGTGTATCTATTATTAAGGGCGAGGTTGTCAATTTAGAAATCATCAATGGTGTTGTAGTTGGTGTAGTTTTACGTGATGGACAATTAATTCATTGTAAGTCAGCCGTTCTAACCTGTGGAACGTTTTTAAATGGATTGGTTCATGTTGGTCAAAAAAAGATTCGCGCTGGAAGAATGGGTGAAAGCGCTGCTGAGGGAATTACCGAATCACTACTAGCGCTGGGTTTTAAATCTGGTAGGCTTAAAACGGGAACACCTCCAAGGTTAGATGCCTCAACAATAAATTGGAGCAAATTAAAACTAGCACCGGGAGATAACGACGCTATTCCCTTCTCTTATAGCACGGTTGACTTTAAACCAAAAAACATACCATGCCATACGGTCTACACAACAATTCAGTGTAAAGAAATTATTCAGGAAAACTTGAATAAAAGCCCAATGTTTTCAGGGGATGTTGGGGGTGTGGGACCAAGATATTGCCCTTCTATCGAGGATAAGATTCACAGGTTTAGCCACCACGATACACATATGCTTTTTTTAGAACCAGAGTGGTTTAAATCTAATCAGATTTATGTAAACGGGTTTTCAACAAGCCTGCCCGAATATGTACAGCTAGAAGCCCTAAGATCTATTGATGGTCTTGAAAGCGTCCAGTTTTTACGACCCGGGTATGCGGTAGAGTATGATTACCTGCTACCATCGCAATTAAAGTCAACGCTGGAGACAAAAGATATAGCTGGGTTGTTTTTTGCAGGACAAATAAATGGAACATCAGGATATGAGGAAGCTGCTGCTCAAGGCTTAATAGCGGGGTTAAATGCCAAACATTATATACAAAACACAAATCCATTAATTCTAAATCGAGATGAGGCTTATATAGGCGTTATGATTGATGATTTAATTACAAAAGATACTGACGAACCCTATAGAATGTTTACGTCTCGAGCAGAGTACAGAATACTATTGAGGTTTTCAAACGCACATGCTAGACTAATAGACAAAAGCACAAAACATAAACTGTTATCAAAGAAAGAAGCGGATAACATCAATAGTGTTTTACATCTTATTGGTGAGTACGAGCTTGCATTAGAATCCAAAGCAACGCCAGAAGAAATAAACGCGGTTCTTAAAACTGTAAATGAGAGCAAAATCAGCTCAACAAAACCATATAAAGAAATATTAAAAAGACCCAACGTAAGTATAGATATCATAAATAATTATATTAATAAAAACCTAAAGACAAACAAGGTGAATAAGGCTTTTATAAATGAAGTATTAATAGAGGTAGAAGCAAGGATCAAATATGCGGGATATATAGCGCGACAACTAAAAGAAATAAAAAGACTTAAGAAAAACGAGCACATAAAAATTCCTAAAACATTTGATTATCTCAACATAAAAAGTATTTCAAACGAAGGAAAAGAAAAGCTAAATAAAATAAGACCAGAAAGCTTGGGGCAAGCAATGAGAATATCTGGTATAACACCAGCAGACATATCTATACTGTCAATCATGTTAATAAAATAAATGTTTCACGTGAAACCATATTAGTATGAGCCCAATAGACCACATATTAAACCAAGAGATAATTAAAGAAACAATTAACTCTATCAAAAAAAACAGGACTGAATTAATATTAAACAGTCCACAGTTATGCTCATTGATAATCGAGTCAATATATACAAAGCTGGGCAACAGCCTGGGTGTTGTCTTTGAAGACAACAATTACCTTGATATTTGTAATAATAACATACAATATATAGACAAATCTGAGGTACACCAATTTTCAGATTATCTCAATTCAAACCTTACCATACAAGGGTTTACATCAATAGAGTCGGAGCGGTTTGAAATAGCAAGTCGTTCTTTACAAAAAAACAAAAAGGGTATGTATTTAGCAACAAAAAACTCGTTGGGGTTAATCGTAGATAGTCAAACTAACAAAAAAGAAGATCTGGAAATATCTATTAACAACAAACTAAACACCAAAAAACTGTTTGGTGTATTAGATAGCTGGGGCTATACCCATTCAGATTGGTGTGTATCAAAAAAAATGTATGCGGTTAGGGGGGGCATAATAGATATCTTTCCAACGCTACAAAAAAGACCAATAAGAATTGAGTTGGATGGTAATAGCGTTTCCTCAATGCGAAAATTCAATATAACCAGCCAAGAGTCTGTAAAAAAAATCAATAAAACAGTAATTTATAAACCAATAATCGGTTTAAGCGAATCTCATGACGGTAAACTAAACACCATTTATGGTGATAGGTTGAAATATATATTATACATAATGTCTGAAAACAAACCAAAAACCACCGCTAACACCACAAGGCTGGAGCTGTTTTGTGAAAAAATTATTTCCAAAACCGTTCCGGCTGGTTTGTTAAATAAAAAAACTGAGGAATTGGCACGCGCGGTTGGTCGTGTTTTTATATTTAACGGGGTTAATGGTGTGGATCTAAAAAACAAATCAATAGAATATTGTGGTGGTTTTTTTAATGACAATATTAAATCAATACAGTTGGGGGCGGCTTTTATAGGAAACAGTGGAATACCCCAAAAACCGCAGGAGACAAAAATTGATGGTGTAAAACAAAAAAAAGTATTCAAACTAGATGATATAAAGTGGGGTGATGTGTTGGTCCACCAGGATTATGGTTTGGGTTTATATAGGGGTTTGGATTTTGTTGGTTCTAAAGAAACTGGTGAGGAAAACATTAAAATAGAATACCTTGGTGGTACCAGTGTTTATGTTCCAATAAATAAATTTGATCGAATTCACAAATACGTCGGGCCGGGTGGCGGCTCCCCCAAACTAACCAAGCTTGGCTCGGGCCTTTGGGAAAAACAAAAACTTACTACCAAAAAAAGTGTAGAGAAGGTTGTGGGTCATTTAATTGAAAACTATAAACAAAAACAAATGCCGCGGGGTTATAAATATATTGGTGATGATGAAATAATACAGCGCGTTATTAATGATTTTCCATACACAGAAACACCGGACCAGTCCAGCTCTATTAAAGATGTTTACGCTGATATGATGGGTGATAAACCTATGGATAGGTTGGTATATGGTGATGTGGGTTTTGGAAAAACAGAGGTAGCTATTCGGGCAGCTATATTAGCAATCACATCTGGTCGTGTGGTGTTTTTCCTTGCCCCAACCACCGTGTTGTCTGACCAACACTATATTACTTGTATTAATAGGTTGGGTCCTGTTGGGGTAAATGTTGAGCTATTGTCTAGGTTTAAAACTAGGGGGGATCAAAAAAAAATATTAAACAACCTAGATAATGGTGGTGTTGATTTGTTGGTTGGAACACATAGGTTGTTGAGTGATGATGTAAACACTGAGCGGTTGGGTTTGTTAATTGTTGATGAGGAACATCGGTTTGGTGTTAAACACAAGGAGGCAATTCGAAGAATAAAAAACAAGGTTGATGTATTAACGTTGACCGCAACACCAATACCTAGAACACTACAACAGTCGTTGGTTGGTGTTCGAGACACCTCCAAGATCGAAACCCCACCACAAAACAGATTACCAATTAAAACGTTTATTAGTCGGTTTGATTGGGTAGATATAAAAAACAAGGTTGATTATGAAATGAATAGGGGTGGTCAAGTATATTTTGTTCATAATGAAATTGAGAGTATGCCGTTTGTTGTGGATAGGTTGTCTAGTTATTTCCCAGATAAAACCATAGAGGCTGCTCATGGACAAATGCCCAACGGTCCTTTAGAAAAAACAGTGTTGGGGTTTTTTAACAACCGTGTTGATATAATGGTTTGTACAACCATTATAGAGTCGGGCTTGGATGTTAGAAACGCAAATACGATAATTGTAAACAATGCTCAAAACTTTGGATTGTCTCAATTATACCAAATACGTGGTAGGGTTGGCAGGGCAAACCAACAAGCTTATTGTTATTTGTGTGTTCCAAAAAAACTAAAACTACTGCCAGACGCTCACCAAAGATTAAAAACAATGGAATACTACACAAGCCTTGGTTCTGGGTATGGTGTTGCTATAAAAGATCTTGAAATTAGGGGGGCTGGTAATATGTTTGGTTATGAACAAAGCGGTCAAATGCTTCAGGTTGGGTTGGAGCTTTATAATAAAATACTTGCTGATGCAATATTAGAAGAGCGGGGTGCAAAAACCACAAAAAACGAGTTTATTACAAGGGTAATAATTGATAGGCCGGCGTTGATTGATTCACAATATATGCCCTCAGCGCAAGACCGGTTGTATTATTATCAAGAGCTGGGGTTGGCTAAAACAACAAAAGAGGTTGATGAAATAAGGGGGCGTTTAATTGATCAGTTTGGGCTGGTTGGGGGTTCTGTTGAAAACCTGTTTATTGTTTCAAAAATACAGTGTTTGCTTTTTACCACACCAATAAAAAAGTGTTTAATTAAAGAAGGTGTGGTTGAGTTTTTTTTAGGTGGGGAGCTAGGTTTAGATGTTGATGTTTTAATTAAAAAAATATCCAACCTATCAAACAGTTGGGGTAAACAACACAAGTTTGAGACTGGTGGTCGAGGTTTTAAGGTTGTTTTTAATAATATAAGGGTGGTGGAGCTGGTGTCGTTTGTTGCTGCGTTTGGTGTGTTGTTTTCTCGGGTGCGGGTTGATTAATTTATAATATGCGTTTTTTAATTATAAACACAACCTTGTTGTTTGTTTGTTCTTGTGGTTTGTTGGACACCAACAAACAAGGATCAAACCCTGTTTTTATAGCCGCTGAGGAGGCGCAGTTTTTAAAAGACGGGGTTTTGCGCTCAAAAATAAACGACTTTAATACAAAGATTGTTGCTGCAAAATACGTTGAAAGTTTGATGGTGGGTAGGGTTTCGGTAACCGTTGCAGAGATAGATGGTTATTATAATAAAAACAGGGGGCAGTTTAAAAGGCGGGGTGATGAAGCGATGGTGTTGTTGTTTGAAGGACAAGATAAAAGTTCAGCTATTAAAATAAAAAACGTGTTGGATCGAAATGGTTTGGAGAGCGAAAAATTTTCGGGTGTTATAAAAAAACATAAACCGCGAAGGGTTTTTTTAAAAAAAACACAACTAAGTGAAAATATGTCTGATCGTATTTTTAATTCAAACCCAGGTTCTTCTTTTATTTTAGAGAAAGACATTGGTTTTGTTGTGTTTTATATTGTTGGTGTTTTTAAAAAAGGAACTGTTAAAGATTTGGTGTATGTAAACGATGAAATACAATCAAAAATATTGGCTATTAAAAAATACCAACTAAAAGAGAAAATAATTGATAGCTTGAGTGTTGAGTATGGTAAAAATTAATTTTATAAAAATAGGTTTTGCGGGTTTGTTGTTTGGTCTTCTTTTTGGTCAACAGGTTGGTGGGGGTCCACAAAAAGTGGATGGTGTTGCGGCGGTTGTTGGTGAAAGGGTGGTTTTGTTAAGCGATGTTAATCAGTCGTTGGCGATGGCGGTTTTTCAACAAAAACTAGATCCTCAAAAAGACGGTGTGTTAATACGGGAGCTTAAAAACAACATAATCAACACAATAGTAAATAGAAAAGTAATATTGGCGATGGCGGAGCTTGATTCTGTTGAGGTTGACGAAAAAGAGGTGGATAGAACCCTACAACAACAGGTTGACAATATTGTTCAACAGGCTGGTGGTGAAGAGGCTGCTGAGGCTGCCTTGGGACAGCCGTTGAGGGTTTTTAAAAGAGAATATTGGTATGATGTTAGAGATATGCTTGTTACACAAAAATACCAACAAACGTTGATTTCAAAAATAAACATTAACCGGGGAGGTGTGTTGGATTTTTACAACCAATACCAAGATAGTATACCCGACTTTCCAACCACCGCTAAAATAAGACACCTTTTAGTAAATATTGAACCAAGCGAAGAACAAATAAAAAAAACCAAAGCGCTTTTGGTTGATATAAAAAACAAGATACTGTCTGGTGAAAGCGGTTTTGAAGAAATGGCTATACAGTATTCACAAGACCCGAGCGCTAAACAGGGTGGTGGTTCTTTGGGTTTTGTAAAAAGGGGGAGTTTGGTAACAGAGTTTGAGTCTGTTGCTTTTAATTTGAAAGCTGGTGAAATCAGCGATCCGGTAAAAACAGAGTTTGGTTACCATATAATTGAAACAGAAGAAATCAGGGGTGATAAAATAAATGTTAGACATATTTTAATTAGCCCACCCATTACAGAGCAAGACGAATCAATAGCGTACAAAACAGCATCAACCTTTAAAGATTCGTCAATAAATCTGGAGGTTTTTATGGGGCTCGTAAAAAAATACTCTGCAGATGAAGATACAAAAAAATCTGGGGGAAACCTTGGTTGGATTAACCCCGACACATACCCAATACCCGAGTTTGGTTTGGTGTTAAATCAAATTAAAAAGGGTGAGTGTGCAGGACCGGTCCGTACAGATTTGGGATATCATTTGATCTGGTTAGAAACAATAAAGCCGGGTGGTCGTGCTGATTTAATAAAACATTGGACCGAAATCGAAACAATGGCTTTAAACAGAAAACAGGCCGAATGGTTTGAGGTGTGGATAAATAAATCGAAGAAGGATTTATATATTTCAATAAGCGAGTAGGTTTTTCCACATTTGTTTTCCACAATTATTATTAAATAATAGTTGTTTTGGTTGTGTGTTTATTATTGTTGAAAAAGCAAGGGTTATCCACTCTTTTTTGATGCTTATCCACATTAAGTTATTCTTTATCTCTTATCTGTTATCTTTTTGTTCTTTTTTGTTTAGCGCGGTGTTTTTGTTTTATTGGTGGTTTATCCACAACCTATATAATAAATAAGTTTTTAAATTTATATATTTTTTATTATAAAAATGCTTAAAAACAGCTTAAAAAAACTTGATAAAAGAAGAGTTTTACGGTAAGATTGTATTGATGATTTAACCCATAAATATCTTATTAAATCTTGGTTATTAAAATTAATAAAAAATGAAAATTTCCACTTCAAAATCAGAACTTCAAACAGCGCTTCAAAAATTATCAAAAGCTACCCCAAGCAGGGCAACACTACCCATTTTGAATAATGTCCTTTTTTCTGTTAGCGAAACAAACACAACGATTAAATCTACCGATCTCGAAATAACAGTTGTTGTTCAGCTTTCTACCAGCGTTGAGTCTGTGGGGGGCGTAGCAATTCCCCTCCAGGTGTTATTAAACATAACAAACGAACTTCCCGACGAAACAAGGATAACGATTGGAGCTGACGAAGAAAATAAAATTAACATTTCAACCGATCACGGGAATTATAATATCGTTGGAAAGCCGGCAGAAGAATTTCCAAACACACCAGAAATTGAAACAAAAAAACAAATAGACCTAGAAAGCAGTGTTTTAAAACAAATAATTAATAACACAGCATTCGCCGTAAGTAGAGACGATTTAAAACCAGCGCTTACAGGGGTTTTGTTTAAGTTTAATCAAAAAAATATAACCGCGGTAGCAACAGACGGACACAGGCTTGTTAAATATGAAACAACCAACAACACAACCAGCGAAGAACTAGAGGACGTAATTGTTCCAAAGAAATTTCTCAACCTCCTTTCCGGTGGTTTTGAAGAAGAAAAAATAAACCTTTCTGTTGGGGAAAACCACCTAACAACAACCGTGGGCTCTGATCAATATTTTACCAGAATAATTGATGAAAAATTTCCTGATTTTGATGGGGTTATACCAAAAGATAATGACAAAAATTTTACAGTAAATAAAAACAATCTATTGTCTGCTGTTAAAAGGGTTTCAATTTTTTCAAACAAAACAACCCACCAAATAGCTTTAAAACTAAACAATGAAGAAGCGCTTATATCAACAGAAGACGCCGAACAATCAACTAGGGCCAGCGAAAAAATTAAAGGGGACTACAAGGGTGAGGATATAACGGTTGGTTATAATGCGGCCTACCTAAAAGACGTTTTATCGCATATTAATAACGACGAGGTTGTTGTTCAGTTAAAATCCCCTATTAGCGCCGCGCTGTTTTTACCAAAACAACAAGAAGAAAACACAAACCTAACCATGTTATTAATGCCAATACGATTAAACGACTAGGTAAAACCTATTAAAAACCAAGCCAGCACCAACCCGTTGCAAGGGTAATGTCGATAGAAAAAATCGAAATGACCAACTTCAGAAATCACAAAGATTTTCTTGTTGATTTTTCACCAGGCATAAACATAATATGGGGAGAAAACGGCTCCGGAAAAACATCCATATTGGAAGCTGTTTATCTTGCAAGCAACGGTAAAAGCTTTAAAACAAACAGACTGTCCGAGACTATAAAAACAGGAGCAAACGAAACAACGGTCAAAGCTCTTTTTAGTGATCATAAAATAACGATCCACCAAAACAAGAGAGCATTAAAAAAAATAAAAATAAACAACACCGACAAAAAAACAAAAGACCTAATTGGTAAAAACCCCACAGTATTAGTTTCGCCAGAAGAAGAAAAAATTACCAAAGGACCACACCTTGAAAGGAGAAAATATTTTAACCGCCTATTTGCAACCGTTTCTAAAAAATACCTTTCAAATCTTGTTAATTATTCTGCCGCCATTAAAAACAGAAACTCCCTACTTAAACAAAAAAAAACCAAAACAGAAATAGAAATCTGGAACGAACCGGTTGCCAAATACGGATCATTGGTTTGGTTAGAAAAACAACAACTAGAAAAAACATTTAATAGTGAACTAGCTGCGGTTTGTAATAGATATAGTAATGATATTACAATAAACATCAAACCCGACACACCGACCGACAAAACAAAAGAAACACTATTACAACAACTCCAAAACACGATTAATAAAGAGATTGTGGTTGGAAGAACGCTTTGTGGACCACATTGCGATAAATATAACATCCTTTTTAATAACAAAAGACTTAGGGTGTTTGGATCACAGGGGGAACATAAACTATCTTTTGTAATAATAAAAATCACAGAACACTCTTTTATAAAAACCGAAACAGGAAAAAGCGCAACCCTACTTCTCGATGACCTTTTTGCCAAACTTGACCTTGAGAGGGGTAGTGCTATTTTTGATCTAATTAAAAAATCATCACAAACAATTATAACCAACACCGATCTTATAAGCGCGGAAAAACACGGCATAGACACAAACAACCCAAACAACCAAACCACCCACCTAAAAAGAAATTGGAAAAACTAAACACAACAATTAAAAAATTTCTTAACAATTTTGGACTAACTCAAAGTGTAAACCAAAACACCGCTATCATATTGTGGGACGAGGTTGTGGGTGAAAAAATATCTAAAAATACAGAACCTATTAGCGTAGAACATGGAACCCTTACAGTTTCAGTTTCCAACCCAACCTGGAGGCAAGAACTTGTGTTTAAACAACAAGACATTATAAACCAGCTAAATAAAAAGCTTGGAAAAAACACCATAAAGGAGGTTCGCTTTATATGAACGAATCACAAGCAAACAAAAATTATAGCGCAGAAAACATCAAAGTATTAGAAGGCTTAGAGGCTGTAAGAAAACGCCCCGCCATGTACATTGGTGATGTTGGAAAAAGAGGCCTTCACCATTTGGTTTATGAGGTGGTGGATAACTCTATAGATGAAGCCCTTGCTGGTTACTGTACAAGGGTAATTGTTGTATTTAATAAAGATGGCTCAGTAACCGTTGAAGATAATGGGAGAGGAATCCCCGTTGATATTCACAAAGAAGAAAAAAAACCAGCAGTAGAGGTTGTTATGACGGTTTTACATGCGGGTGGAAAATTTGACAAAGGCTCCTATAAAGTTTCGGGTGGACTTCATGGTGTGGGGGTTTCTGTTGTGAATGCGCTATCGGAGTGGCTTTGGGTTGAGGTTAAAAGGGATGGTAAGATCCACAAACAAGAATATAAAACAGGAGAACCCCAAACCAAATTAAAAACCACAGGAGCGGCTAAAAAAACAGGCACAAAAGTTTGTTTTTATCCAGACAACAAAATATTTAAAAATATAAGTTTTGAATATGATATTATTAGTGAAAGACTACGCGAATTAGCATATCTAAACAAGGGTATTGAAATACAACTTATTGATGAAAGGTCTGAAGAAGGGCAAAGCGACACCTTTAAGTTTAAAGGCGGTTTAAGTGATTTTGTAAAATACCTCGACGAGCACAACAACCCACTCCACAATAAAGTTATTACTGTTAATAAAGACATTAACGATGTACCTGTTGAGGTTGCTATGCGCTATGGAAACACATACAACGACAATATTTTAACATTTGTTAATAATATTAATACAATTGAGGGTGGTACCCACCTGTCTGGTTTTAGGTCCGCGCTAACCAGGGCAATGAACAACCATGCGTCCAAAAACAACCTTATAAAAGCAAAGAAGAATGAAAAAATAACACTATCAGGGGAAGATTTTAGGGAAGGTTTAACCGCTATTATTAGTATAAAGGTTGCAGAGCCACAATTTGAAGGGCAAACTAAAACAAAACTTGGCAACGGAGACATTAAAGGGGTTGTTGATAAAATTGTTTATGAAGGTATATTAGATTTTTTAGAACAAAACCCATCAATAGGAAGAAGAATTATTGAAAAAGCACTTCTTGCTGCACGCAGTAGGTCTGCTGCAAGAAAAGCGCGTGAATTAATAAGAAGAAAAAGCGCCCTAGGTGGATCTTCCCTACCTGGAAAATTATCCGACTGTTCTAATAGAGACCCTGTTTTTTGTGAGATTTATTTAGTTGAGGGGGATTCTGCTGGTGGGTCAGCCAAACAAGGAAGAGATAGAAGAACACAAGCAATATTACCACTTCGCGGTAAGGTTATTAATTCAGAAAAAGCAAGGATAGACAAACTCCTCTCTAATAATGAAGTACAATCAATGATTACCGCGCTAGGTGCTGGGTTTGGTGGATCAGAAGATGAGTCTGGTGAAAAAGCAGCTGGAGATTTTGATTCTGAAAAACTCCGCTACCACAAAGTTATAATTATGACCGACGCTGATGTGGACGGTTCACATATTAGAACACTTCTACTAACTTTTTTCTATAGAAAAATGAAAGAGATAATCGATGGCGGCTATTTGTATTTAGCACTCCCACCGCTTTATAGGGTTTCCCAAGGAAAAAAAGAGTCATACGCTTATGATGATAATGAAAGAGATTTATTAATTGAGCGCATGAAGAAAGATAACAAAAACACAAAAGTGGGTATTCAAAGATATAAAGGACTTGGCGAAATGAACCCAGGCCAACTATGGGAAACCACCATGGATCCAGAAAAAAGAACATTAATGAAAGTAACAGTTGAAAGCGCCGCAGAAGCAGCGGAAACTTTTCAAAATTTAATGGGTAGCGACGTTGAGGCAAGGCGCAGTTTTATTGAGCGCAATGCAAAATTTGTTGTTAACCTAGATGTATAATTATTGGAGTTATAAATGACAGATTTTAACAGAGACAATACACTACCAAGAGATATTGTTGATGAAATGAAGGAGAGTTATCTCAACTATTCAATGTCTGTAATTGTATCTAGGGCGCTGCCAGATGTTCGCGATGGATTAAAACCGGTACATAGAAGAATATTATATGGCATGAGTGAGTTGGGATCTGGTTGGAATAGACCATATAAGAAGTCAGCAAGAATTGTTGGAGATGTTTTAGGTAAATACCATCCCCATGGAGATAGCTCCGTTTATGATGCGCTAGTTAGGATGGCACAAGATTTTTCTATGCGCTATGAGCTTGTTGATGGCCAAGGAAATTTTGGATCCATAGATGGTGATAATGCCGCAGCTATGCGCTATACCGAGTCTAGAATGACCAGGCTTACAAGTGAAATGTTAAAAGATTTAGAAAAAGAGACAGTAGAGTGGAATTTAAATTTTGACGAGACATTAAAAGAGCCAAGCGTACTACCATCAGCAGTTCCAACATTACTTGTAAACGGATCAGAGGGTATTGCGGTTGGTATGGCGACAAAAATTCCACCACACAACTTAGTAGAAATCATTAATGGTCTAATCGCATTAATTGACAACCAGTCTATTGATACAGAGGGGATAATGCAACACATTAAAGGGCCCGACTTTCCAACAGCGGGCTTAATTCTTGGTATGGATGGCTTAAAACAAGCCTATGAAACTGGGCGGGGTAAAATAAAAATGCGCGCAAAAGCCCATATTGAGACCAATAAAAAAGGAAGAAACAGTATTATAGTTACAGAGGTTCCATACCAAACAAACAAAGCGTCTCTTGTAGAAAAAATTGCTGACTTAGTGCGTGATAAAAAAGTTGTAGGCATCAGTGACCTCCGTGATGAGTCAGACAAAGACGGAATACGCGTAGTTGTAGAAACAAAGCGCGATGCTGTTCCCGAGGTGATTTTAAATCAACTCTACAAACACACCCAACTACAAGATACGTTTGGAATAATTTTATTAGCACTAGTAGATGGTATTCCAAAAATCATGCCACTAAAAACCGTACTAAATCATTTTATTGATTTTAGACACGAGGTTGTTGTTAGAAGAACAGAATTTGAATTAAAAGAAGCTGAGGCCCGAGCCCATATATTGGAGGGGTTAAAAATTGCACTAGACAATATTGATGCTGTAATTAAGGTGATTAGAGGAAGCAAAGACCCCGCCCAAGCTAAAGAAGGTCTTATGAATAGCTTTAATTTATCAGAGTTACAATCCCAGGCTATTTTAGAAATGAGACTTCAAAAGCTAACCGGCCTTGAGGTTGATAAGGTTGTTGGTGAGTATAAAGAGCTAATCAAGATTATTTCAAACTTAAAAAGCATATTGGAAAACAAAACAAAACGGATGGACATTATTAAAACTGAGCTATTAGAAATTAAAGATCAGTATGGCGACGAAAGAAGAACTGAAATAATCCCCGTTGATACAGATTTTTCTATGGAAGATATGATTGCAGAAGAAGAGGTTGTTCTAACTATTACTCATCAAGGATATATTAAAAGAACAGCCCTTAATACATATAGAACACAGCGGCGTGGTGGGCGTGGCGTTCAAGGTGCTATGAGTAAAGATGAGGATTTTGTAGAACACTTATTTATTGCAAATACACATAATTATATGCTTTTCTTTACCGACACTGGAAAATGTTACTGGTTAAAAGTATACGACATACCGCAAGCGGGACGCGCCTCCAGAGGTAGGGCGATTGTCAATCTAATCGGTTGCAACCCAGAGGAAAGAGTAGAAGCTTTTGTTAGTGTAAAAGAATTTGATGATGACCACTACATTGTTATGGCAACCAAAAATGGCATTATCAAAAAAACAGTTCTATCTGCATATGGAAAACCTAGAAAAGGCGGAATATATGCCATTGAAATTAGAGAAGGAGACAAACTTATTCAGGCTCGAGTTTCTAATGGTGAAAACGACATTTTATTGGGTACGCACGAAGGTAAATCCATACGCTTCTCTGAAAACGACGTAAGGGCCAGCGGAAGAAAAACAATGGGAGTAAAAGGCATCAAGCTTAGCTCAAAAGTAGACTATGTGGTTGGCATGTTAATAGTAAAACGAGAAGGAACAATTTTAGTTGCGACTGAAAAAGGATACGGAAAAAGAACCGAAGTGTTACAGTATCGTACACAAACACGAGCTGGAAAAGGTGTATTAACAATGCGCTGCACAGATAAAACCGGAAAAATGGTTAATATAATGGAGGTTGTTGATTCGGACGATTTAATTGTAATTACTGATTCAGGTGTGTTAATGAGACAGCCGGTTAAAGCAATACGAGCGATTGGTAGAGTCACCCAAGGCGTTAGGCTTGTTAAATTAGACGATGGAACAAACATATCATCTATTACCAGAGTAATCAGTGAGGATAGTGCAACCAAACAAGAAGAAGACAATCAAATATCTATAGATACCGAAACAGAAGAAAAGCCACCCGAATCTGATTAATGAGTATTGAGAATAACCTTCACAATATATTAAGTGCAATAAAGTCTTCAAAAAAGCATAGTAGCCAAAACCAAGAGGTTACGCTGGTTGCTGCAACAAAAACCCAACCCTTTCGTTTAATTGAAGAGGTTTATTCTTTAGGGGTTTTACATATTGGAGAAAACAGAATACAAGAAGCGGTAACAAAATTCAAATCATTTTCTTCAATGCCAAACATAACCCGCCGATTTATTGGACATCTCCAGTCTAATAAAATAAATAAATTTATAGATCTATTTGATACAATTGATTCCATTGATTCATATAAATTGGCCAACAAAATTAACAATAAAGCAGAACTGTTGAACAAGCCTATTGTTGGGTTGGTCGAGATTAATACCAGTGGAGACAAAAATAAGAACGGCTTTAAACCGGTGCTTAGTGATGATTTAATTAAATCTATTAACCTTGACCATATTACTATAAAGGGACTTATGACTCTTGGACCTTTTTCCCAAAACGAACAAGAAACCAGAAAAGCATTTGTTGATTTAAGAAAATTCCTAGATTTGCTTAACAAAGAATGTGGCTCAGAAAAACTAACAGAACTTTCAATGGGTATGAGCGGGGATTTTACTATTGCAATAGAAGAAGGAAGCACGATGGTGCGGGTCGGCACCTCCCTATTTGGATCTAGACAATGACCCAATTTATATATTGTTGCTCACAAAGCATTGTAGATCAATTGAACATCAAATACGATGATTACCTTTATGATCATGGGGTAAAAAATAATGATCAGTATACTTTTCTATTTCCACTTAATAATACAAACAAAACTATTAACCCTAAAAATTATTCAAAAATAAAAAATAAATACCAACTAAAAAGCTTGGTCTTAATTGATAGGGTGTATACAGACACCATCACAACCCGCGCTATTGATCATGTAAATAAAACAGGTCAAAGCTTTCTACGGGGCAACACGCCATACGAAAACCTCCCAACTTTTCCAGACATCTCCAAAATTTATAATTCCAACAAAGGAAAGATATTTGTAAGTGTTGGAGAGAAAAAACCCTTGAATATTACAGTTTCAAAAAATGAAATTCTATCTGAGTGGATTGCTATGATTTCTCCGGTTTGGCATTATATAGGTGTGAATATTATCGGCATAGGCATAAATAAAAAAATTAAATCAACAGATCAAATAACAATATAATTTAATGAAACCATTAATTCTTTTATTATTGTTCATGCTTACAACATGTACCAATAAAAAAATCGCTATTGCTCATATAAAAGGAATTGGCTCAAACCCAATCAATGGTATAGCAAAGTTTATAGAGAAGAACAATATTATAAAGCTATCTATAGATATACGGGATGCCAACGCAGACCAATTAGCAATCCATATTCATGAAATAGGTGATTGTGAATCATTAGATGGCCTTAGCGCGGGCGGTCATTGGAACCCTACCGATGAAGAGCATGGTAAATGGGGAACATCACCATTTCATAGTGGCGATATCGGTAATTTGCTCATAAACGAAGAAGGGGCCGGGGCTTTGGTTGTTGAGGATTATTATAAGCGGTGGTCGATTTCTAGTTCCGGTAAATCAAATATAATTGGGCGCGCTATCATTATTCATTCAGGAGTAGATGATATGCATACCCAACCAAGCGGAGCCGCGGGCAGTCGAATTGCTTGCGGTACAATTGAGTAGCTCAATGCAATTGCTGGACCCAAAACGCTACAACCTCACCCCAAGAACTAAATTGGTTAGAGTTGATAATGCCATAGGAATTATTATTGATAGAAAATCACGCATTATAATGAAAGATGGTGGTAAAATATTAGACCAAGCCAATACAATTCAAAAAACAGAAAACTCCCCAATTGTTTTGCTTACATCAGCGCCCGTTTGTGGTAAGACAAAAAATTATTTATTAGATAATAATATTTCAATCAAAAACCTATAATCATTAACCAAATATTCTAGTTGCAGTGCAAACGAAACCAAGAATTTTTTTCCATGAAAAGTCGTAATTTCCAGTGCTAGTATTATTGTATTGATTAAAAAAACATGTATAGAGATACAGACCCACAAGAAACCAAGGAGTGGCTAGAGTCTATCGAGGATGCGCTCGAAGAATACGGACAAGAAAGAGCACAGTTTCTATTACAAACCCTTATTTCGTATGCACAAACAAAAGGCGCAAGGCTACCATTTAATACCAACACGCCCTATATAAATACAATACTACCATCAGAGCAATCAGATTATCCAGGCGATCTTGTCTTAGAGGAAAAAATAACATCAATCATACGTTGGAATGCAATGGCAATGGTTACACGAGCGAATACAACAACGCCCGGAATTGGTGGTCACATTTCAACTTATGCATCTGCTGCAACTCTCTATGAGGTTGCATTTAATCATTTTTTTAAAGGCTTAGAACACCCCGATGGTCAAGACCTGATATTTTTTCAAGGACATGCATCCCCAGGTATTTATTCCCGCGCATATCTTGAGGGTAGATTAACTAAGCAAAAACTTCACAATTTTAGACATGAGCTATCTGATGGCGGCGGATTATCTTCATATCCGCATCCGTATTTAATGCCCGATTTTTGGCAGTTTGCAACAGTATCTATGGGACTGGGGCCTATCATGGGAATATATCAAGCACGATTTATGAGATATATGATCGACAGAGGTTTTATTAAAGACACGGGAAGAAAAGTATTTGTATATACCGGTGATGGTGAAATGGATGAGCCCGAGTCTTTAGGGGCACTGACGTTAGCATCAAGAGAAAACCTTGATAATTTAATTTTTGTTGTAAACTGTAATTTGCAAAGACTTGATGGTCCAGTGCGCGGTAATTCAAAAGTGATTCAAGAACTTGAGGGGGCATTTAGAGGCGCTGGCTGGAATGTTATAAAGGTAATTTGGGGATCTGAGTGGGACGACCTTTTTCAAAAAGACATAAACGGCAAGCTGGTTAATAGGCTTAGTGAGCTGGTTGATGGGGATTTACTTAAATATACGGTTGAGGGTGGAAAGTTTTTTAGAAAAGAATTTTTTGGTAAAGACCCTGAGCTTCTTGCTATGGTTAAGGATTTATCAGATATAGACCTAGAACAAATGCTCGCAGGTGGACATGATCCGATAAAAATGTATTCAGCATATCAAGAAGCGGTGAATTATAAAGGAAAACCAACAGCAATTTTAGCCAGAACAGTTAAAGGCTATGGTCTTGGTGAAGCAGGTGAGGGTAGAAACATAACCCATAACCAAAAAAAGCTTAATGAAAAAGAGCTTCTATATTTTCGTGATCGATTTGACATACCATTAAATGATAAAGATACTATAAAGGCACCATTTCAAAATTTTAATAAAAATACAAAAGAATATAAATACTTAAAAAATCAACGTGAAATGCTTGGTGGCCCCGTACCGGTTAGGGCTGATAAGTCAAAAAAACTTCAGGTTCCCAATATAAAAATATTTGACGAGCTATTAAACGGAACGGGCAAACGCGAAGTTTCAACCACCATGGCTTATGTGCGACTACTTACTTTATTAACGAAGGATAAAACAATTGGCAAACATATTGTTCCAATTATACCCGATGAAGCTAGGACGTTTGGAATGGATCCATTGTTTAGGCAATTGGGTATTTATGCACATAAAGGTCAGCTATATGACCCGGTTGATTCCGATCAGTTTTTATATTATAAAGAAGCGAAAAGCGGTCAAATTTTAGAAGAAGGTATCAATGAAGCTGGTGCACTGTCATCTTTTTGTGCAGCGGGCACAAGCTACAGCAACCATGGCGTTAAGATGGTTCCTTTTTATATTTATTACTCCATGTTTGGATTTCAAAGAGTTTGGGATCTTATTTGGGCATCCGGCGACATGAGAGCGCGCGGCTTTCTGTTGGGCGGAACCGCAGGAAGGACAACGCTTAATGGTGAAGGATTGCAACACCAAGATGGGCACAGCCACCTTGCTGCTGCTGCCACACCCAATATAAAGGCATACGATGTCGCCTATGGTTATGAAATCGCAACAATTGTTCACCACGGACTTGGTGAAATGTGCCAACAAGATATGGACGTTGTATATTATTTAACTCTTGAGAATGAGAACTATCAACACCCACCAATGCCTAAAAACTCCAGCAGGGGAATCATAAAAGGATTATATAATATAAAAAAATCAAAAAACCCCGCACTTCGTCTTTTAGGTAGCGGACCGCTAATGGGAGAAACCTTTGCAGCGGCAAACTTATTAAAAAAAGATTGGAACATTGATTGCGAAATTTGGAATGTTACCAGCTTTAGTGAATTAAGAAGAGACGCTGAAGAGGTAGAGCGTTGGAATTTAATGCACCCAGCAGGAAAAAATAAAAAATCACACCTAGAAGAATGTCTAAGTGATAAATCTATTCCTGTAGTTGCAGTATCAGACTATGTAAAGATGGTTTCAGAGCAAATTGGACCCTATGTGCCCGGTCCATATTATGCACTAGGCACCGATGGTTTTGGTAGAAGCGATACTAGAGAAAATCTTCGACACTTCTTTGAAGTAGATAGATATTATATTACTTTATGTGCTATACGTTCATTAATTATCGATAAAAAATTAGATGCTTCAACTGCAAAGAAAGCAATTTCAAAATATAAAATTGATCCCAAAAAACCCAGCCCGATTAGTGTATAGATGGCCAAATCAATAAAAGATATAATACTGCCAGATCTTGGCGAGGGGATTTCTGCTGCAGAAGTTAGCGAAGTATCTGTTTCGGTTGGAGATCAGCTTAATAAGGGAGACACTATCGTTGTTTTAGAATCAGATAAAGCATCGATGGAAATTCCATCAGATATAAAAGGAACCGTAAAAGAGGTTTTAGTAAAAATAGGACAAGAGATTGAAGTTGGATGCCTTTTAATAAAATTAGAAGCAGACGGCGCCCGTGACAATACAGAAGAGACGAAAAATCAGACAGATGAAAACAGCGACAAACAAGATGCGCCTAAACAACCAACCCCAGAAAAAGCACAATCCGATATTCAGCAGACCTATTCCTCAGGTGATAAAATTTTTGCATCACCAGGAGTGCGCCGATTAGCAAGAGAGCTTTCAATAAACTTATCCCAGATGAAAGGATCCGGTGATAAAGGGCGTGTTACAAAAGATGATTTGCACAAACACATTAAATTACAAATGGCAAGTCAACGCGGCGTTGCTCAATCTATCAACAAAAAAGTCGATTTTAATCAGTGGGGTGGCACCGAGGAAGTAAAATTAAGTAAAATAAAAAAAATTACAGGTAAGCGATTACAAGAGGCCTGGCAGTCTATACCTCACGTAACCCAATTTGATGAAGCCGATATTACAGAATTAGACTCTAGGCGACGCGCTATAAATAAAGAGTTAGAAAAAAAGAAAATAAAAATTACCTTTCTACCCTTTCTAATAAAGGCTATTACACACGTATTAAAATCAATGCCCGAGTTCAATAGTTCATTAAATCACACAGCCGAAACGCTTATTATGAAACAATATTATAATATTGGTATAGCAGTGGACACACCAAGCGGACTGGTTGTGCCCGTGATAAAAGACGTTGACAATAAAAGTATAACAGATTTATCTATTGAATTGTCTGAAATAAGCAATAGGGCAAGATCAAACAAACTTAAACCAAAAGAGCTTTCCGGTGGAACCTTTACAATCTCTAGTTTAGGCGGAATTGGTGGGAAGTTTTTTACACCAATTATCAACCCACCAGAAGTAGCTATTTTAGGAATATCAAAAAGTGTCTGGGAAAATGTTTATAACCACGAAACAAAATCTTCTTCCCCAAAATATATTATGCCGTTTTCATTATCCTATGATCACCGGATTATAGATGGTGCAGCAGCAGCTAAGTTCACCAGCGCATTTAGCCAAACGATAGAAGAGCTTTCGTTTAAAGAAAAATAATTATGAGCAAAACTAAACATACAGAAATTCTTGTAATTGGTGCAGGACCCGGCGGATACGCGGCAGCCTTTCGAGCGGCAGATCTCGGCAAAAAAGTAACGCTAATTGATCGCGATAAAGATATGGGGGGTGTCTGTTTGAATCGCGGGTGCATACCATCAAAAGCATTATTACATATAACCAAAGTAATGGATGAAGCCGCTTCGCTTACTAAGGCTGGTATTACATTTGCAAATCCCAAAATTGATTTAGATAAAGTTAGGGAGCATAAGAATAAAATTGTATCCCAACTAAATAATGGAATAGCCAGCATGGCAAAAGCTAGAAAGGTAGACTTTATACAGGGCAATGCAACATTTAAATCTAATTCAGCAGTAGAGGTGCTCAACGGCAAAAAGAAAGAATCATTATCATTTGATCAATGTATAGTTGCTGCCGGGTCATCTTCTTCTATGTTACCCAATGTACCGAAACACAAAAACATACTTACTTCTAAAACCGCACTTGACCTAGAGAGCATACCTAAGAGCCTTCTTGTTATCGGTGGAGGTGTAATTGGAGTAGAGCTAGGGCAAGTATATTCTACTCTTGGCTCCAAGGTGTCGTTAGTTGAGTTTTTACCAAGTATTATTCCTGGCGCAGATCAAGATATTGTTAAGCCTCTTGAGCGTAAACTAAAAAAACAATTTGATTTGATAATGATGAATTCAAAAGTTATTAATATTAAAGAAACAAAAAACAATCTACTCAGTGTTACCATTGAACAAGAATCAAAATCCAAAACCATGGATTTTGAAAAGATTTTGGTTGCTGTGGGCAGGAAGCCAAACACAGACCTTCTAAATTTGAAGGCAACAAGCATCGCAGTAAACAATCAGGGGTTTATTAATGTTGATCAATATCAACGCACCAACGTTAAATCAATTTTTGCAATTGGTGACATATCAGATAATCCAATGCTGGCTCACAAAGCTACACACCAAGGTAAAGTTGCTGCAGAAGTTGCATGTGGTAAGCCTTCAATTTTTGATCCTAAAGCAATCCCAAGTGTTGTATATACTGACCCAGAAGTAGCTTGGTGTGGATTAACTGAAGCGCAAGCAAAAATAGATGATATAAATTATGAAAAAGCAGAATTTCCATGGGCCGCTAGCGGTAGAGCGATTGCAATGGGCGCGAATCAAGGTAAAACAAAAATATTATTTGACCCTGAATCTAAAGTAGTATTAGGGGTTGGCATTGTTGGCCCAGCCGCCGGCGATATTATTTCTGAGGGTATGCTAGCTATAGAAATGGGCACTGATGCAGAAGATATTTCACTCACTATTCACCCACATCCAACGGTTGGTGAGACCATTGGCTTAGCCGCTGAAGTGTTTGACGGCACAATTACTGATTTATACATTCCAAAAAAATAATAAATGCCTAAACTGTTTGAACATATAAAATCGTCAGGCGGTATCGAGGAATACCAATTAAAGTCCAACGGATTAAAAGTTTTAATGCTTCAAGATAATTCAACCCCCGTTGCAACTTTTATGGTAACCTATCATGTTGGCTCACGTAATGAGGCAATTGGATATACTGGATCAACGCACTTGCTGGAACATCTAATGTTTAAAGGTTCCCGTAATTATAATAAAGAAAAAGGTACCGCAATTTGGGATGAGCTTCAAAGCATTGGAGCTCAAATAAATGCGACCACATGGAATGACAGAACAAATTATTTTGAAGTTGTGCCTAGTGAGCATCTTGAGAAAGCAATCTCTATTGAAGCTGATAGAATGCGATATTCATTTTTAAAAGATGAAGACAGGCAACCTGAAATGACCGTGGTTAGAAATGAATATGAACGAGGTGAAAATAGCCCTTTTGATGTCTTAGATAAAAACATATGGGCTACTGCTTATCAAGCGCACCCATATCATCATTCAACTATTGGCTGGCGATCTGATATTGAAAATGTTTCCACAAAACGGTTGCAAGAATTTTATAATGTTTATTATTGGCCAAACAATGCCACTGCTACTATTATTGGTGATTTTAATACAGATACTGCCCTATCGCTTATTTCAAAATATTTTGGCGAGCATAGCAACAGCAGTCACGAAATCCCTAAAGTATATACAGAAGAACCAATACAGGAAGGCCCTAGGCGAGTGATTGTTAAGCGCACAGGCCAATCTGGAATTACAGCTGTGGGTCATAAAACCCCTCATGGGCTTCATAAAGATATGCATGCAATACACTTGCTAGGTAAAATCCTGTGCGATGGCAAATCTAGTAGATTGCATAGAAAGATTGTAGACAAAGGACTTGCAACATCACTGTTTATGTATGATTTCCCATTTAAGGATAACGGTCTATTTATAACCTATGCTTTTTTAACACCAGACACACCCAATCAGGATGTTGAAGATATCATTATTGATGAATACACAGATATTATTGCTAACGGCATTACAAAAGAAGAGCTTAAGAGAGCCATTGCTCAAACAAGGGCGACGGTAGCTTTCAGCAGGGACGGGTCTTACGCTGTGGCGAGCGCCTTAAACGAAGCTATAGCTATTGGTGATTGGGAGTTCTATACTACTTTTCTTCAAAAAATTGAATCCATATCAATTAATGATGTTCAATCTGTTGCAAAAAAATATCTTATTGAGGATCAAAGTACAACAGGATGGTTTATACCAAAACAATAATCATTACATGAAATTTGTAGATTCAGTAAATATCGATAATCAACTTGATGGACTAACTACCTATGTAGTTCCAACTAAAATAAAAGACGTAATTACTATTGCGGGAAGTATGTTGGGCGGTGCTGTATATAGTAAGGAAAATAATCCTCGATTATCTTCTATAACGGTCTCAATGCTGGACAAAGGAACCGTTGATAAATCTAAATACGATATTAGTAATATATTAGAATCAATTGGTGCGGAGATAAGTTTTATATCTTCAAATCACCATATTAATTTTTCAGCCCATTGCTTAAGACAAGACCTACCTGTTGTAGTGGAATTATTGACTGAGCAACTTCGAACACCTGAATTTTCTCCTGATGAACTTACCTTATTGAAAAAAAGAGTTATTGCAAACCTAGAAAGATCCAAGGAAGATACTAAAAAACAGGCACTAATTGGTTTATTGGAACATCTATATCCTATTAGACACATCAACTATAAAAACACTATTGAGGAATCCATAGAATTTGTTAATAGTGTCAATTTATCAGATATTAAAAAATATCATCAAACTACATTTGGTCTTGGATCAATTAATATTATTGCTGCAGGTGATGTGCCTTCTGAAAAATTCACAGGTCTTGTAAATAATAGTTTTAAGGATTGGGGCACACAAAAGCTTGTTGAATTAGATATACACGCCGATGCAAATAAACGGAAGCATGCTACAGGCTCAATGGAAATAAAAGATAAAACAAGCTCTGATATTTACATTGGACAAACTGTTAATATTACAGAGGAACATGAAGATTATTATGACCTAATGATGGGTATCTATATACTGGGTGGTAATTTTTCTGCTAGATTAATGCAAACAGTTAGAGATAAAGAAGGGTTGACCTATGGTATTGGATCATCTATGTCCGGATGTAGTTATGGGGTCAATGGTCATTGGTATACCTGGGGAACATTTGCACCTAAATTAGTTGATCAGGGCATTAAATCAACCATGGCGCAAATAAAACAATGGTACGAAAATGGTATTACCGAAAAAGAACTTGCAGCAAAAAAAACCACTCTAAGTGGCTTGTTCAAAGTTTCACTGGACACAACAAGCGGTTTAGTAGATAAATTATTATCAAATGCCGAAAAAAATAGAAAATTAACGTTTCTTGATGAATATCATCATAAAATTAATGATTTAGACCATCAATCAATAAATCAATCAATAAAACGTCACATCGATATAAAAAAACTTACCACAAGCATAGCCGGCAGTAAAGCTTGAAGCTTGTACTAATATGTGCTACCACGCTAGATGGGTTTATTGCTCGGCATAGCAAGGAGATAACAAACTGGACTATGGATCTTAGCTTATTTAAAAAACAAACAATGGGCAATACTGTAATAATGGGATACAACACATTCAAAGTACTTGATAAAGAACTTGAGGGCCGAAATATTATAGTACCAGACAAAAATGATAGGGCAAAAGATATCATAGATAAACTAACAAATACAGTAGATATATGCTACCTGGCAGGTGGCGGAAAAACAAATTCAAGATTCATTGAATACATAACACATATATATATTACCCCACACCCAATCATATTTGGTAGTGGAGTAGGGCTATTCAATGATATACAATTTGAGTATAATATTTCGCTTCAAAATACAATTGATGTATTAGGTGATGGTAAATTATATCAATATCAATATAAAGTACTAAAATAATAGAATTCGGATAATATCATTATTACGTTATATATATTTCGGATATCCGTTATTATAATATAAAATATCGGATTATTGGAATATAAAAATATTTAGTAGCTTACTAATTCAGTAGAATTAGCGTCAATAAAGCTATGTTATAAGATAAGATTCATTATTGATTAAGGGGCTATTTATATGTCTTATCATACTATAATAATTTCAACAAGCGTATTTTTATTTAGATATACAATTATATAATTACTTAGTTATTATATTTTGAATTGCATTGATCAGACTGCTTAAAATTAATAAAAAAAACTATTCTACGATATTTATCAATCATTACTTATGTTTATTGATAATTTATCAATATTGAATAATAACTATACATAAATTATAATTGTTAAAAAAATTTCGTTTATATTTGTCGTATAATTTAAAATAGATAATAATTTAATAGGATCATTAGTCTAGCTAATAAAAGTCAGGATTTAGGGCAAATTTGATCATTTTTAGTATATATCCATCAATTATAATAAAAATAGCACTCATTTTGGGTATTTAATGTACTTGCGCAGGATTTTATTCATATTGTCAGGGAGGGTAGGAATATTGTGTCTATTTAATTACATAAAATGTTAAATTAACAGCATATTTATTATAAAATTAGTTATTATGTATAATAAATTTTATACAATTACACATTAATGTGCGCTATTTTACGAAGATCTTTTTGCTTTTACTATGGCAGCTTTAATTTTACCCCTTAAAACTTTATCTTCCAGGCCATTTATTTCATCCATATTGCCCTTTACCCCCTCTTCTACAAGCTTTATGAATAAATCATCTTGAGTATTATCTGAGCCATCATCTTTTTCTATTTGTTCATTAGAATGGCTCGACTCTTGTTCTATAGCATCTCCAGCTTCTGGCATAGCTGGTCGTTC
>CAYLUE010000002.1:0-17902 GCA_964386795.1 uncultured bacterium | reverse complement strand
GTTCTATAGCATCTCCAGCTTCTGGCATAGCTGGTCGTTCAGCTGTTCCTTTATTAATTTTCATGATGAGGGATTTTGATTTAGCACGTAGGACTTTATCCTCGAGAGCCTTTAGTGGAGCATCATCTCCATCTAATGCTTGATTGACAACTGTCGCTATAATATCCTCAGGGCTTTGTGTAGGAGCTGCTTGTGGTTTATTATCTGAAGTTGCAGAATTAGCTGGTGTTACAGGTGCAGCATCTCCAGCTTCTGGCATAGCTGGTCGTTCAGCTGTTCCTTTATTGATTTTCATTAATAACGCTTTTGCTTTCCCTCTTGCATATACATCATTTGTTGCCTTTATTATATTTGAATCACCATCGAGGGTTTTATTAACTAAATAAGCAGCCATTTGATTACGATCGGCAAATATATTATCTGTCGATGAATCTGAGCTTGTAGCTTCCTTTGTTGTTTTAGAATCTGATTTAAATTCCTCCTCAGGTATTAAATATCCTAGATTATCTAATATTTTAGATTTATTACTATCAAAACCCCATACACTCATAAATGAAAAGGGTCCGTAGCTTTTTCTAGTACAGGATAAAGTTGTTCCCTCCGAATGCGTATTAAGATCAAATGAAACATATTCCTTGTGCAAGGGGTTGTATTGCATAACTATTTCAAGTTTTTTGTTTGGAACAACAGATGCAATCATAGCTTTACCAGAGGGGAAGGGGCCTTTTGGCTTAATTCGCAATAATGATCCAGGGGCAAATATAAACTGATCAAATGAATATCTATGAACGTACCTATCTGAATCTATGACTGGTAAAATTCTACCAACACCAGGAAACCAATAATTATAATCAGAAAGATTAGATATCGCGCGCCAAACAGAATCTACAGAAGCTGCATAATTATGACGAACAAAAGTCCCTGATTCAAACGGGGAAAGGTATGTAGACACTTCACTTGTTGTTGTTTGATCCTTTGCTGTATCAAGTATAAAGAAGACAGTGACGAGCAAAAAAGCAATCATAGCTATGATTAAAACCATTTATTATATCCCATATAAGAATTGTAAATTTAACATGAGTGATTTAAATATCGAAGATTTTGATTGGAGGAGTTGTGAATTCAATAAATGCACATGAATTAAAGAAATTAAAAGATTATAATAAAAATTTTACATTATTAGATGTTCGTGAAAATGATGAATTAAGTATAGCAAAAATTGATCCACATAAACATATCCCTATGGGAGAAATACAAAACCGGAAAGATGAATTAAATAAAAATGAACTTATTGTAGTTATGTGTCATGGAGGGTTTAGATCAGCTAGAGTATGTAAGTTTTTAAATAAAGAAGGTTATAATGCTGTTAACTTTACTGGGGGAATAAGATCGTGGTCAATTGAAATAGATCAATCTGTTCCCCAGTATTAGTGTTTAAAGCAGCGAGCTCCAGTAAATGCCATAGCAATCGAATACTCATTACACGCATCAATAACTTCCTGATCTTTAACAGATCCGCCAGGTTGAATAATAGTTTTGATTCCGCATGCAGCAATTTTATCAATGCTATCTTTAAATGGAAAAAATGCATCAGAAAGTAAAATGGCACCGTCAAGCTGATTTTTTGATTTAGAAATAGCAATATCAACGGAATCCACACGACTTACTTGACCCGCACCAACTCCAATAGTAGCACCATCCTTAACTATTAATATTCCATTAGATTTAACATATTTTAATACAGACCAGCCAAAAAGAATTGTTTGATGGTCCGATGTGTGTATAAGGTCATTAGTAACAGATTTAAGTTTATCAACACTTAATACATAGGCATCATCTTGCTGCAATAATAATCCACCATGAATATTGCGCACAGCGGTCGCCTCCTTAAATTGTTTTAAATTATTCAATTCAATTACGCGCAGATTTTTTTTATTTGAAAAAATATCTAATGCATTATCTGTAAATGATGGAGCTACAATTATTTCAATAAAAAAATCTTTTAATTGGGTTGCGATATCTTTACCACATTCGCGATTTAATGCAACAACTCCACCAAATGCTGATAGGCGATCTGCTGCCAAAGCTTTACTGAACGCATCATTTATGTTATCTGATATAGCTGCACCGCATGGATTTGCATGTTTAATGATAGCACAAGCAGGGTCATTGAATTCTGTAATACAAGATACGGCTGCATCAGCATCCATTATGTTATTATACGATAATTCCTTTCCCTGGTGAATGTTCGAGTTCAGTATACCAGCTGTTGATTGTTCATTAATATATACTGAGGATTTTTGTTGTGGGTTTTCACCATAGCGTAAATCAGAGAATTTTTTATATGTCACAGTTAATTGATCCGGAAATTCATCATCAGAAAGATATTGATTGATCATAGATTCATATTGCGCAGTTGCAGTAAATGCTTTTTTTGCCATTTGTGTTCTAAAATCATAGGAGATGGTTCCATCACTATCTAAACATTGAATTAAATCATTATAATCACCCGGGTCTACAATGACGCACACCCAACCAAGGTTTTTAGCAGCAGAACGAATCATTGTTGGGCCACCAATATCTATATTCTCTAAGGCCATTGATAAGGAACAATTCTCTTGAGCTATAGTTTTAGCAAAAGGATAAAGATTGCAGACAACCAAATCAATATATTGAATATTATTTTCAGTAACATCAGAATCATGAATATCCCGAAGCGCTAGCACACCACCAGCCACCAGCGGGTTTAGTGTTTTAACTCTTCCATCCATAATTTCTGGGAATCCCGTAAAATTATTTAAATCAGTTACTGGTATATCAGATTGTTTTAGTGTATCTGCAGTTCCCCCAGTTGAAATAATTTCTATATTTAAAGCATGTAACTTTTCTGATAGCTCAACAACATTAGTTTTATCATACACAGAAATAAGCGCCCTGTTAATTTTAATGGGTCTCTCATTAATTGTTACGTCATTAAGCATAAGTTTGATTCTCAATCATATGAAGGGCTTCAATAAATGCTGCACCTTCAAGTTTTTGTACTCTCAGCTTTAATGAATCAATATCATCATCCTTAAAAACCTCACATTTTTTTTGAATTAGGATGGGACCCGAATCGACATCTTCGGTAACATAATGTATTGTACAGCCTGTTTCATTGTCATTGTTTAACAGCACTTGTTTATGAACGTCATTGTTAATACCACCAGCATATTTAGGGAGTAGAGATGGGTGTACATTAAGAATTTTATCTTTCCACACTTGACAAAATTTATTTGATAGAATTTTCATAAAACCTATTAATAGAATAATATCAACATTGCATTTAACAAAATGCTCTGTGAGTATATTTGCAAATTCATCTCGATCGATATTTTTATCAGAAATGAATTTATTAGGTATTTTATGCTTATTGGCTCTTTCAAGTATATATGCGTTTTGAATATTAGATATAACCATATTTATTTCAGCGTTCAAAGTACCTTGTTCTATAGCATCAATAATTGCCTGCAAATCTGTTCCCTTTGTTGACCCCAAAACTCCTAGTTTTAACATCGAATCTTTTCCATATTTGCTTTTCTTCTATCAATTAATTCTTGAGTTCCAATATCAACACGATGATAAAGCGGGCCTTTGACTTTTTTAATATTTTCTTCAGCAGATTTTTCAGCACTAATAATTGTATCTGCTATTGATGTTACCGCTAAAGTTCTACTACCCGTTTCAATTAGCTTGCCATCCTTTATATCAACCGATGCATAAAATATTTGATCTTTATTTTTGATTTCTGTGACATCAATGAATTGATTTTTAACTGGATCGTCTGGATATCCTTTCGGTACAGAATATTTGCATACCGTAGCTTTATTTTCAAATACGATTTTAATTTTATCTAAATCACCCGATGCCATTTTAATACATATATCAATTAAATCCGTTTTTAATAATGACAACACATTCATTGCTTCAGGATCACCAAATCTTGCATTATACTCAATCAGTTTAGTGCCACCCTTAACTGCCATAAACCCGCCGTACAGTATTCCAATATAGTCTAACCCAGTTTTGCTTTTCAATGCCTGCATTGTAAGTGTATTGATTTTTTTTGCGTTTTCTAAGTCAGAGTCTTTTAAGAATGGTAAAGAATGATTGGAGTCAGAGTATGTTCCCATTCCTCCAGTATTAGGGCCTGTATCATTCTCATAAGCTCTTTTATGGTCTTGCACTATTGGCATATGTTGAATATTTTTTCCATCACAAAAACTCATTAGCGAAAACTCTTCCCCAATAAACTTTTCTTCAACCACAAAACTTCCCCCCTTTTTAATTAGACTATTACAATAGTCTAATGCATCTGAAATAGTTTTAACATGTTCTCCAAAAACCTTAACCCCTTTACCGCCAGCAAGCCCATCATACTTAATCACAAATTCATTGTTTAATTCTTCAAAATATTCCTTAACCCCACTTAAGGACATAAACGATCGAAACATTGGAGCTCCCGGTATTTTATAATCAGCCTGCAGATTTCTAGTGAAGCTTTTAGATGTTTCTATCATTGCTAATTCTTTTCTAGGGCCAATTACTTTGATATTATTATCCCATAGGATATCTGCTATGCCAGCCTCTAGGGGATTTTCGGGACCTATGATTGCATAATTAATATTTTTATTTATTGCATAGTCAGCAACAAAATTTGGATTATTAAAATCACCAACTACATACTCCATGCATAATTCCACAATGCCTGGATTTTGGCTACTTCCTATGCAGAAAATATTATGATCCAATTTTGATAAAGATAAAGTTTTTACAAGAGCATGTTCTCTTGCTCCTGACCCTATGACTAATATATTGTACAGCACCTATTAAGCCACTAGACTGTTCTCTTAGAGTCTTCGCGACTCTTTTCGAGATTATTTAGAAACTGCTTAGTGACATCGCCCGTACAATACTTTCCAGAGAAAACAGAATCTTCAAAATTTTTAATATCCGGGTTTCCCATTTGCGCAGATCGCTTCAAATCATCAAGATCTTGATATATTAACTCATCTGCCCCAATGTAATTTTTAATTTGTCTTATAGATTTATTGTGTGCGATCAATTCTTTTGTTGCTGGCATATCAATACCATATACATTTTGAAATCTTACAGGAGGAGAGGCAGATGCAAAGAATACCTTCTTCGCGCCACACTTTCTTACCATTTGAATTATTTTTTTTGATGTATGTCCTCTCACAATTGAATCATCAACTAGTAGAACATTTTTTCCTTTAAATTCGAGTTCAATCGGGTTCAATTTTTGCGCTACAGATTTTTTTCTCGTTGATTGTCCTGGCATAATAAATGTTCTGCCTATATATCTATTTTTCATAAACCCTTCACGATATTTTGCGCCAACCTTATAAGCTACTTGCATTGCGCAGGTTCTGCTCGTGTCAGGAATCGGAATAACCACATCTATATTTAGTGATTTATATTCCTTAATAATTTTTTCACCTAAATAATCCCCCATTCTCAATCTTGCCTTATGTACTGATATTGAATCAATGGTAGAATCTGGGCGAGAAAAATACACGAATTCAAATAGACATGGGTTATGGCGAATATTTTTTACAAGAGCCCTTTGTGATAACTTTCCATCTTCACTAATAATCACCGCTTGACCAGGACCTATGTCTTGTACGTATTTAAAACCTAGTGCGGTAAGGGCACTACTTTCAGAAGCAAGCATATATCCATTATTATTTTCCCCCAAAACGATTGGTCTAATGCCGTGCTTATCTCTAAACGCAACAACCCCAACTCCAGCAACGATCATTATTACTGCAAATCCTCCAGAAACATTTTTGTAAACATTCTCTAGCGCTTTGAAAACATGTGTTTTGTTTAATTTTTTGAAGTTTGTTCTTGATAGTTCATAGGCAAAAAGATTTAACAAAACCTCTGAATCTGAATCTGTATTAAATTGACAAAACCGTGTTTTTAACAACTTTGTTTTAATACGATCACTATTTGTGAGTGTTCCATTATGAGCAAGAGTTATGCTTACAGGATTAGCCGTATAAAAAGGCTGAGATTCTGTTACATCATCACACCCGGCGGTAGGATAGCGCACATGTCCAATGCCAATATTCCCCGAAAGTTTAAGTAGCTCATTTGATTTGAAAACCTCGCTAACCAAACCAAGCTCTTTATATGTAAACATTTTTTTGCTGTCCCAGGTAGCAATGCCAGCCGCATCTTGACCGCGATGTTGAACCTGAATCAATGCATCATAGATATCAGCGCATACATCATTTTTTGTATTATATATTCCAATGATCCCACACATTTATATCAATCCTGGAATTTTTGATGCTAAACCGATATAATTATGTGGTGTTAATGAAAGCAACTGCTGCTTTTCATTTTCTGAAATATCTAGACCCATAATAAAAGATTCCAATGATTGTTGATTAATATTATGCCCTCTTGTCAATTCTTTGAGTTTTTCATAGGCATTATCATTTCCATTTTTACGCAAAATTGTTTGTATTGCTTCTGCTAAAACTTCCCAATGGTTATTTAACTCTATATTTAATTGAGTTTTGTTGATTTTAATTCGGGTAAGACCTTTTAATATATTTTTAAGCGCTAATACCGAGTGGCCCATAGCAACGCCTTGATTTCTTAGCACTGTAGAATCGCTGAGATCCCTTTGCATTCGTGAGATCGGAAGCTTTGTTGCAAGATGGTTTAAAATAGCATTGGATATTCCCATATTTCCTTCAGCATTTTCAAATTGGATTGGATTAATTTTATGTGGCATAGCAGATGAACCAACTTCATCTTTGACCTTTTTTTGTTCAAGAATACCGCGCGATATATAATACCAAAAATCTCGACTCAGATCAATTAATATTGAATTTACTCGGACCATTTGATGATAGCTTTCTGACATTGAATCGTGTGGCTCTATTTGCGTTGTGATTAGATTTGGTTCTAATCCCAATGATTTAATAAAACCTTTTGCAAATTGCATCCAATTTACATTTGGGTATGCTACATAGTGCGTAGACCATGTTCCAGTAGCACCACCAAACTTTCCAAGAAATGATTGCAATTTCATTTGAACAGCCTGGCGGTTTAATCTAGCATGAAATACAGCTAGCTCTTTTCCAAATGTAGTTGGAGTGGCGGGTTGTCCATGTGTCATAGAAAGCATAGGAACAGATCCATATTGCTTTGCAAGTTTTTTCAATTCTGTATTAAGCGATTTAAATAGTGGGCTATAAACATTATCTAATGCGTTCTTCCACATAAGGGTATAGGATAGATTATTTATATCCTCAGATGTTAGTGCAAAATGAATCCAAGGATGTAATGATTTATCAACTTTTTCACGAATATAATATTCGATCGCTTTAACATCGTGGTTTGTTTTGCTTTCAATTTTTTTAACTTTTTTTGCACCTGCATTATTAAAATTCAAATAAATTTTTCTATATTCAGCTTGCTGTTGTTTAGTAATTAAAGATAGCTCTTTTATTGATTTTTCCTTTGATAGCGCAATTAGATATTCTATTTCTATCTTTAATCGATAGCGCATCAAGGCAGTTTCACTAAAATACGGTAAAAGATCTGCTATGCTAGAGGCATAACGACCATCAAGCGGTGAAATTCTTTCGTTCACACTACCCCTTAATTTATATTATTGTAGTCATACACCAAAAATTCGCTTTACTGCTAAAGCGCAGTTTCCCGGATCAATAACCGTTAACACTGGTGTTTGGCTTGGCATTTGAAGAGTTGAGTGAATATTTACTAGCATGTCGGCCTTATCTGAAAAAGGAGGACAGCCTATAGTAGGAAATTCAGAATTAGCTGCAACAAAACCTGATAAGGCGTTTGATCGACCTGCGATTGTGATATACACCACGTTTTTTTGATCTTGATTATTATTCAATATTTCTAAAACCTTTAATGGTTGCTTATGGGCAGATGCTGCATGTTGCTCCCATTTTATATCATATTCATCTAATTTATCAGTGATTTTTTTAGCGTGAGGCTCATCGGCTGTAGAGCCCATTATAATTACAGCTTTCATAAACTATCCTTTAAGTTGTGATTAATCCTTTCATTGATTGCTAAATCATTGCTGGGAAAAGGGAATTCTTTACCAGTAATAGTTTCAAATAAATAAATATATCGTCTTGATAGTTCAACAACCAATTCTTCAGGTGCATCAGGCAGGGTTTTATCGTTATACGGATCACAGTTATCAACAAACCATAACCTCAAAAATTCTTTATCAATATTTTGCGGTTCTTTTCCATCATCTATCCTTGTTTGATAAGTATCCGCAATCCAGTATCTACTGGAGTCTGGCGTATGTATTTCATCAATTAATACAATATTACCATCTATATCTTTGCCCATCTCATATTTTGTATCTACTAAAATCATCCCATGTTCTAATGAAGTTTTTTGACCAAACTCAAAAAGCTCCATTGCTTTATTACTACAATAATTCCAGTCTGCTTCAGACATCCAGCCTTCACTAACAATTTCATCAGGGGCTATTGGCCTATCATGATGCTCTTCTTTTGTGGTAGGGGTAAGCATATTTTTTTCAAGGCGCTGATTTTTTTCAAGGCCTTCAGGTAGTTTATTGCCACAATATTCCCTATCACCATTATTATATACGGTCCATAGTGAAGTGCTTGTGCTTCCAGTAATAAAACCCCTAACCACAAATTCAATTGGGAATACATCGCACTTTTTAGCAAGCGTTACATTTGGGTCAGGTATATCAATAACATGGTTTTGAATGATATCTTTGGTTTGCTCAAACCACCATGCACTGGTTAAGTTAAGCACTTGACCTTTATAAGGTATGGAGGCTAGCACCCGGTCAAATGCACTTTGCCGATCAGTAGTAATTAGCGCCAGCTTATCGCCCAGATCGTATTGGTCCCTAACCTTGCCTGATTTCTTATTTCCAGATTTAAGCTCTGTTTGTGTTAGTGTATTATTAATCGAAGATGATATCGATTCTTTATATTTATTTGTTGATTCTATAGTATTCATAGCAATGTGGGTTAAAAAATATGTTTGTTGTTAAAATTGAATTTATTTCATCATCTAAATTACCGCTATTGACATTTACATTCCATATTACTCCGCGTTTTATGTAAGAAATTTCTTTTATATCAAAACGCTTAGTTAGGGACTCATATTTAGCCCTGCCATATATATCATCATTTGGCCTCACTAAGAACGATGCATCATATCTATCATCATCGTTTATAAGATATTCTTTATTGGAATTAAAAAGTTCTCCGCTATCTATTATTTTATTTAATACCGCTGTTCTGTCGCCATCAATATTTATTTCCCAATGAATTTGTCTTTTAACATCAACGTCATAACCAAGATGTCCCAAAGCCGTATTAACTGACTTAGCTTCATTATCAGTAATAATTAAATCAACCACCCACTCTGTTGATTGGTCATTTATTTGTAAATCCTTAGCCTCAATTTTAGAAATTTTATAATTTAATGATTGATTAATTGTTGGATATTTCTCATCAATAAATTCTTTCATTGATGAGAAAATTGCATCTCCTTTTGTTGTCCGCTCGGGGTGTGGCATCATTGCCATTACATTACCAGCACCATTACATATTGCAGCAATATTACTTACCGATCCATTAGGGTTTGTTGGAAACTCGTTAATTATTTTTCCAGATACATCAGAGTATTTGAATGCAGCCTGATTATTTTTTACAATTTGTTTTAGCAAATCATCTGGCATAACAAACCGGCCCTCACCATGCGCAAGGGGAATATTAATAAGAGTGTTGGAATCCAACTTTCTTGTAAAAGCACATCGATTGGGCTCTGTTGACATTTTAAGGTTTGTCCAGGTATTATAATAACCAACACCAACCACTTTCCCATCAATGATTCGCTTGTTATCTGTTAATGCTGCCCCGATTGAATAATTGTCTAGACCTGGAACAAGACCGCTTTCGACCAATATTTGAGCACCATTACATATTCCAAGGACAGGCTTACCTTTTTCAGATTCAATTTTGATCTGCTCCATAATTGGATCCAAAGCTGCTATGATTCCCGCACGAGAACGGTCTTCATATGAAAATCCACCCACTATGATAAAACCATCCAAATTGGATAATATATCATGAGAACTATTCCATAATACTTCATGAGGCTCCATACCCACACGCATGCATGCCATAAATGTTTCTCGTTCAGTGTTTGAGCCTGGGAATTGGATGATACCTATTTTATGCAATTACTACATCCTTGTTTCCAGAGGTAATTTTTCCAATTTCGAATACAGGAGTTAGTTTAGCTAAAATAGTTTTTACATCATTAACTTTTAATGGGTCAATTATAATTGCCATACCAATTCCCATATTAAATGCCCTGAACATTTCATCATCATCAACTGAACCAATTGATTGCATAGTTTTAAAAAGCGGTAAAATTGGCCATGTTCCTAAATCAATTTTCGCTCCACAGCTATCCGGAAGGACGCGGGGTATATTTTCAACCATACCACCACCGGTAATATGTGCAACGCCTTTTATTTCAATATTTGAATCCAATAAAGTAAAAATATGATTCGTGTAGTTAATATGTGGTTCAAGCAATGCTAATCCCACTGAGGTTTCTAGATCAGGAATGACATCATTTATATCATACTTACCAATTTCAAAAAATAATTTTCTTGCAAAAGAATATCCATTTGTATGTAATCCATTAGATGGTAAGCCGAGTATTGTATCGCCTACGTTTATATTGTGACCATCAATTATTTTATCTCGCTCAACAACTCCAGTAATAACCCCAACTAAGTCATGTTCCCCAGGCAGGTATGTGTCAGGCATTTCTGCGGTTTCACCACCTACAAGCGATACGCCAGTATCTAAGCATGCTGAAACCATTCCAGAGACAATTTGATCAATTATATTAGGATCTAATTTATCATTGGCGATGTAGTCTAAAAAGGTCAATGGCCTTGCTCCCATGACTAAAATATCATTAGCTGCAGCGCTCAATAAATCTATACCAATCGTATCATATTTTTTCATTTTTCTTGCAATAATGGTTTTAGTTCCAACGCCATCAATACTCTGAACCATTATAGGATTTTTATATTTTGAAACAATATCTTTAAGACTATACAGTGACCCAAACCCACCAATGCCAGTAAGTACATTTTTTGAGAATGTAGATTTTACTTTCCCTTTTATTTTATCAACAGCTTCGTTTCCAGCATCAATATCAACTCCTGCTGATTTATAGTTTATTTTTTTCAAGATTGTATCTTCATAGTTTATTTGTTAATCCATTTTCCCAAGAATCGCGACCTTGTTCGATTGATATATTAATCTCTTCATTAATCATTATGTTTTTACTAACTGTCTTTCCAATAACAAATACTTCCAAATCATATTTAGAAAAACAGTTAGTTATACTGTGAATGTTTTCATCGTTAACTTCTAATATAAACCCCCCAGTTTCTGAAAATAATATTTCATCAATCCTTAAATCACTTTCAATCGAAACGTTACAGCCAATATTATTTTTAAATGTCATTTCAGCTAGCGCTACCGCTATCCCACCATCTGAAATATCATGGCAGGATAATACCATATTATTATCAATACAATCTGTTAAACCATAAATCTGCTTTTTGACCTCCTGCAAATCTGGTTTTGGTAAATTCGTACCCAATTCATTATTTAAATGAAAATAAGCTGATCCGCCCATTTCATTTTTCCGCTGACCGACCATAACTATATTAGAACCAAGAGATGTAAAGGCCATCCCAATAGTTTTATTTATATCATTAATTTTTCCAAGGCAACTCACAATTGGGCTTGCTGGGATAGAGCCATTTCTTGATTCATTATAGAAACTAACATTACCGGCAATGATTGGTGTGGCATGGATTGGATTATCTTTTAAAGTAATTGCGTTGCATGCGTCTGATATTCCACGAACACTTTCTACAAACTCCCACATTTGATTTTCTTTTTCTGGATTTCCAAAACACAAACAATCTGTAAGCGCATGCGGTGTGGCCCCAACAGAGGCAACATTCCTCATAGATTCAACTACGGCATTGACTCCAGCCCAGTAGGGATCAACCATACCATACAATGGATTATGATCGGTTGATAGGGCAATTCCCGTTTTTCTAATTTCTTTGGGATAATTTTTTGAATTAAATGGTGCCATAACACCGCTATCTGCTCGACCAGACTCCATTATTGTTCTACCTTGTACCTGTTTATCATATTTATCATAAACTGATTTTCGACTTGCAATGTTTTCATGAGATAATAATTTTAATAATATAGAACCATAGTCTGCAACCTGATCTAGTAACGGAGTATCATCCTTTTTATTTATAGCTGTAAATTTTCGTTCGTACAAAAACCCCCTGGTAACTTGATTGGCTTTTGCATCAATGATTGTTTCGCCATTATAATGCACAACATATTGACCATCAGATCTTATTTTACCAATCTGGGATGCCCTTGCTCCATCGCTGACAGCAGGAAGATTATAAATTTTATTATAATGATCTAAAATCAATTGCGTTATATCTGGTGGACATACCCACATAAACCTTTCCTGTGTTTCACTGCAAAGATATACGGATGGATGTAATCCATTCATACCGGTATGTACTCTATCCAACCATACCTCTGAACCGTAGCCTGAAGTTTCAGCTAGCTCTACACTAGCGCATGCTACACCACCTGCCCCCAAATCTTTAAAGCCAACCCTATCAACTAAATCCATTTGTTTTATTTTATCAAATAAAGCATACGATGATTTTAATAGATGCCTTTCTAAAAATGCATTTGGCTCTTGCACCGCACCTTTATTCTGATCTTTTTTATCTTCTTCTAGTTCAAGCGAAGCAAAGCTCGCACCACCAAATCCGCTATTGTCTGTAGGCTTACCAACAAGAATTAAATCATATCCATCCGCATTTTCTGGTGCATAAGAATGGATGATATGATCTTCTCGTACAATACCAAGGGTTACAAGCGTGACAAGGCAATTCTCATTATATCCGCTATGATAATAAATGTCACCACCAATGTTTGGTATGCCCAATGGGTTTCCATAACCAGCAATGCCCGATACAACACCATCATTTATCCATTTGGTTTTTTTATTATTTATATCTCCAAATCGAAATGAATCTGTACAGGCTATAACCTCAGCACCCATACACACAACATCACGAACATTGCCCCCAACGCCAGTAGCAGCGCCTTCATATGGAACAATCTGAGATGGATGATTATGACTTTCATGGCTCATAACAACACACCATCTATTTCCGTTTTGATCTGTTACCACCGCAACAACTCCAGCATCTTCCTTTGCTCCAAGCACTACATCTGGACCCTCTGTGGTAAATTGCTTTAAATGATTGCGACTGCTTTTATAGCTACAGTGCTCCGATCCTTGTATAGAAAAAAGTACTAGCTCTGGGAGAGAAGGAGCACGCCCCAACATTTCATTTTGAATTTTTATTACCTCATCTGGCGTAAGAGGTATGTTTAGCTCAGCTAGTTTTTTTTTGATACCTTGCGTATCTAGGCTGCTGAAATCGACAATTTCTTTTGTAAATGCCATAGGGAATATGCCATTAAATTCTTTTTATAACAAAAAACTATCTGATAATAGTTTCATGTCGCTGGGGACCTACTGATACAATTTTAACAGGGCAACCCACTTCATTTTCAATGAAAGTGATATAATTTTTAATTTCAATTGGGAGCGCATCGTATCCTTTGTCCCAAATATTTTCGGGTAGATCTCCCCAGCCAGCTAATTTTTTATATATAGGTTTTGCATCGCGATAGTGCGTAAGGCTTGCAGGCATTTCTTTAGTCTCAGTATCGTTTATTTTGTATGATGTACATATTGGAATTTCAGGGATGTTATTTAAGACATCAAGCTTAGTGAGAGCAATTTCTGTTAGCCCGCTTACCCGTACGGCCTGACGAACTTGAACCAGGTCTAACCAACCGATACGCCTTGGTCTTCCAGTGGTGGTGCCGTATTCACCTCCTTTTTCACGAATTAAATCTGCATCACTATCATCAGCCTCACTTGGCAACGGACTTTCACCAACTCTACTTAAATACGCTTTTGTCACACCAATGATTCTATCTACCTTATGAAAGGTTACCCCAGATCCGATTGATATATGACCAGCAGCAGTATTAGATGAGGTAGTAAATGGATAGATACCATGATCCACATCTAAACTAATTCCTTGAGCCCCTTCAAACAGTATGCGCTTTCCCTGTATATGGGCTTTGTGTAACTCTACCGAAACATCTGCAATATACGGTTCCAGTATTTTGCCATATTGAATATATGTTTCTAATATTTCTTCAATGGTTGGGCTAAAAGATTGACCCAATACATTTTCTATCAATTTTTTATTAAAGGCGAACCCTTTATTTAATTTTTCAGAAAATACCGATGGCTCTAATAAATCAATTATTCGAATTCCATTTCGAAACATTTTATCAGCGTAAACGGGAGCAATACCACGATTAGTGCTTCCAGCGGCCAGGTTCTCTTGATGATTAGAAAGGGCTCCATCAAGAGCAATGTGATATGGCATAATTACATGTGCCCTATCACTTACCATTAATTTTGGGTCAATACCCTTATCTTTTAAATAATTGATTTCGTCAATCAGGGCTTTTGGATCTATAACGACTCCATTACCAATAACGCTCAAGGGTCCACCATAAATAACACCAGATGGAATTAGGTGGAGCTTGAAAACATTTCCATCAACGATCACCGTATGCCCTGCATTATTACCACCATGAAATCGGACAACGTAGTCTGAATCCCCCGCAAAGAAATCTGTGATTTTACCTTTACCTTCGTCTCCCCATTGCGCGCCTACAATTGTGGTTATTTCGGATAGGGTGGATTTCATGTAAGGTGTTGCTGGCTGGTCTTTAATATGCGGAAAGAAAACATCAAATAAATTATATTTGTTGTACCTAAGGTTACATTCAATTCATTCAACTATAAAAGAGCGAATTTGATTATTATATAATTTTTTCATTTTTGGAGATTATTAAAATCAACTTTATGCACCTCTTTTACCCCAAGCTTGATACAATGAAAGGGACTCATCACAAGTTTCCATGCTAATATCTCTAATTAATTAAAATGGGTTAATCAATGCTAATCGATAATATCTAATAGGGGTTTGTTTATTTTTCCACCCTTCAATTTCTTGAGCATCACCACCTGAAATAACTAAAGGCCCAAGAGCAAAGCGAAGTTCATAACCTACAGTAACTACTATTTTCTCTTTTTCAGACTTTGAAAACCAGGCATTGCCAAAATCTGAAATTAAATTTAATGATATTGGCCCTGCTGCTTGTCTTAGTTCAGCTGATCCAAATAATAGCTTATCACCTAATCGGTAACCAGACCATCCGCGAGGATTATGATTTTCAGGCACAAACCTACTTGGTGCTATACCTTGAATATAGATTGGTATATCATCAGTAAGTCCAACATATTCTTGAGCAGGCGGTTTGCCAGAAACCGCCATTGTTTTTAACCGAAAATATGAAACCAAAGAGCCGCTTTTGTTTACAGGTATATTAGCAAAAAAGTCACCCTCTAGTCTTGTAAAGCTAAAGTCTCCAAATAAGTCTTTATTGGCATAATCAACCAGGCCACTTATTCCAAACCCGTCTTTTGGGGCAATCGTATTTATTTTATGAGGTCTACGATTTAACCACTGATATCCAATAGTAATAAATCCATCATTCCCTGATTCAGGAACCGGAAGGTCAACAAAGCTAGATTTATCAAGCGGTATTAATTCACCCGTCTCTTTATCTGTTTCTTTACCAACAGTTACATTATGATTTATAATTGTAGCTCCGGCATAAAATAAATGATTTGATGAAGGATATTCTCCAAAATTAATTGGATTGTTAATTGTAAAAGAGGCACCACTTTTTGAATCGACTAACCAAGCTTTTTGATAGGGACGGAAAGCAAAATCAAAATTACGAGAAATACTCAGACCCCACATTGGATTAATATAGGCTAGCTGAAACCCGCTTTTATCTAAATCAGTAGGGATTAAATACCCACCGATCCCAAACATGTTTTTCCCTAACGCATCTGTAATAGTAGTGGCGAAAAATGGAGCCCCCGGTAATGGTAGAAAGACAGTACTAAAAGGTCTCATGTGTTTTATGAATTTATATTTTTCCGGTTTAGAAATATCAGGGACTTTCCCCGGTTTATTATTAACAAAACTCACGTCCGGACCTGCCTCTAGCCAAGAAGTATAATTATCCCTTAAAGATAAAGGGGTAGTATCTGAAACCCTAAAAGGATCAACCTTGATCAAACGAACGCTATCTATATCTCCCAATGAAGTTGCAAGCAAGACGGAATCTTTTGGCATCCACTGATGGGTCCAAATACCATCCCCAGCATCAGTGTTTGCAATAATTTTTTTAGTATTTAAATCGACAGTATATATATTGGGTACACCATTAGCATTTGATGTATAGGAAATTGATTTGTTATCTGGATGCCAAACGGGCATAATATCTGCCATAGAATTATCTGTGAGACGAGTTATGGCTTTAGATTCTAGATCAATTATATAAATATCCATATTGCCATTTTCAGGATTCATTGCAAAAGCAATTTGACGTTGGTCAGGTGAGATTGCTAGAAATGTAATTTGCGTATTTTTAGTAAAGCCTGTAAGATTTTCTACTTCTTTTTGATCTAGGCTGCTTATAAAGATATTTGAAACACTATTATAATGAGAGACATACGCAACTTTATTAGAATCTAACCAAATTGGGTATGTAGCTCGTTTAGAATCGGTAAGCCAAAAATGCTTACCTAAATTTTTATCATAAATTTTTATATCATAGACCAGAGATTGATTTTCCCCAAAATGATATTTAGCATAAGCTAGCTTATTGCCGTTAAAAGACCATGACATACGTCCGTGAAACTGACCGTAGTCAACTTCATTTTTATCCCAAAGAATTTTTTCTTTATATTTTTTCTTTATAGCCAAAGAGTCCTTTTTTGTTTTCTTCTTCTTCTCTTTAAGTTTATCAATAGCTTTTTCCCATTTTACAAGCCGCTTTTTTTCTTTAGTGGTATCTCGATTAGCAATTATAAGTGAAACATCTCTACGATCTTTATCTAACCTTCCTAGTATTGCAATTTGACTACTATCTTTATAAAACATTGCAGATTGCACTTTTTTTAATGGGAAAGAGATTACTTCTCCTATTTCTTTATAGGTTTCTTTTTGGGACCTATAGCCATAATAATAAGTATTCATATATCTTCGCCAGTCCTCATTAAACTGTTTAACGCTAATCCCTGTTGTTTTTTTAAAACCTTCAGCAAATCTAAAAACATTAAATGTATTACGATATTCTAGAGTCTGTGCAATTGTAGAATCACCGAAACGATCAGCCCAATAAAGCATTTTAGAAAAACCATCATGATGGGGATCCATCGTATCCATTTTATTTCGCAAAACATGCGCTTTATGTGAAAGGTCAGCTCTATAAGGCCGCCAACTTTCAGTTTCATATTCTGCTGTGCCTTCTACAAGCCAACCGGGCATTCCAGATAATAATTGTCCCATTGGTTCCGGTAACCATGATTTAGTTTTATGTAAAAGGACAATATGCTGCAGCTCATGAGCTAAAACTTGCTCTAGCCACTTACCTTTTTCTAGCCAAATAGCCGCATCATTTTGATCCACCCATATAAAGGTTTGATAAGTCCACATTGCAAAACCATTCATAATCTCATCTTC
>CAYLUE010000001.1:38947-70978 GCA_964386795.1 uncultured bacterium | reverse complement strand
TCAGGTGTCTATAAATAGTAGACCGCTGGCCTCCAAGAAAAAGCCAGCAAATTAACTGACTAGATGTCAGCCTATTGGAGGTCGGCAACTACTAAGTATCTAAATAAAGGCCCTTAATCTTTTTAAGGGCCTTTATATTTTGCGCAATATCTCTTCTCGTATTAACTTGGGTTAATATTTTTTTTTTGATCTAGGAGGTAATAATGAAACTCATTTTTCACGCTCTGTTTCTTTCGTTTGTTTTTTCGCAACAACAAATAGAGCTACCCATGCAGTTTACAGGGATTAATTATGATTTATCCATACCAAAACCCGAAGATGTTATTGGTCATAAAATTGGCGATAGACATACCAGAACAAGTCAGGTAGTCAATTATTTTGAATCGATTGCAGACCTTAGCGATAGGGTGATTTTAGAAGACCATGCTAGAACACATGAGGGAAGACGCTTGATTCATGCTATTGTCACGCACCCTGATAATCATAAGAATTTAGAAAATTTGAGATTGGAGAATGTTAATATATCTGAAATGCCAAATCAGATGACAAATAAGAATTTGGATAAAATGCCTTTGGTTGCCTATTTAGGTTTTTCAATTCATGGCGATGAGGCGAGCGGGACCGAAGCTGCTATTTTACTTTTACATCATTTAGCAGCCGGCCAAGGTGATGAAATTGATGAGATCTTGAAAAATACAATTTTGATTGTCGATCCGATGTTTAACCCTGATGGTAGGGATCGTTTTGCAAATTGGGCCAATGGAAATCGAGGGGTTATACCAACTCCTGATACACAAGACCGCGAGCATAACCAACCCTGGCCACGCGGAAGAACCAATCACTATTTATTTGACCTTAATCGCGACTGGATGCCGGTGACGCAGCCGGAAAGTCAAGGGCGCGTACAATTATTTCATCATTGGAGACCACAGTTTTTACTTGATGCGCATGAGATGGGAAATAATTCCACATTTTTCTTTCAACCGGGAATTAAAAGCAGAACCAATCCCAATACTCCAAAAGAAGGTATTGAGTTAGCGTATAGACTTGCACCATTTTTTGCAAAGCGCTTAGATGATATTCAATCAATGTACTACTCTGAGCAGTCGTACGATGATTTTTATTATGGTAAGGGATCAACCTATGGAGATATTCATGGATCGGTAGGCATTTTGTTCGAACAGGCCTCTTCGCGCGCTTTAGAGACTGATAGTAATCAAGGTAGGTTGACTTATGCATTTACAGTTCGAAACCATTTTATGTCTACCATAGGAGCTTTGGATGGGCTGGTTTCGCTTAGAAAAGATTTTTTAAGATACCAACGAGATTTCTATGCGTCTTCATCTGCTGTTGCGACTAAGAATAAAACCAAAGGGTATTTAATAAACCTTAAGCAAAATAGAACGCGCGCTCAGATGTTAATAAAAACCCTGCAAGCGCACCGTGTGGATGCTTATGCTTTAAAAAAATCGATTTCAGTTAAAGGAAAGAAATTTAATCGCGGTGAGGCAATTATTATCCCTACCAATCAGCCACAAACCCGTTTTATCGGCGGCGTAATGGAAAAAGTAACCACCTTTGAAGATTCTCTCTTTTATGATGTGTCTGCATGGACATTGCCTTTAGCATTTGGTGTAGACTACCATGAGGTAAAACAGAAACCAGATGCATTCTTAGGTTCAAAGTTAAATAAGGTGACGCTTGATGGAGGTGGAGTGATTGGTGGAAAAGCACGCTCGGCTTATTTATTGCCTTGGAATCGGTACTTTAATCCAAAAAGCCTATATACTATTTTAGATAGCGGAATATTGCCTAGAATCACTACAGCGCCCTTTAGCGCAAAGGTGGCAGGAAAAACCATGCAATTTAAAAGAGGAACGATAGTTATTCCTGTTAACCAACGCGATGCCGATGCAACTATTACCGCAGCTGAGATTCATCAATTAATGAACAAATTAGCAGCGGAAGATCATGTTGAGATTTATGCTACTAATTCTGCTTCAACTCCTTCCGGTCCTGACCTTGGTGGAGCGTACCAGGGGGTATTAAAAAAACCTAAAATTGCTCTTCTTTCAGGTCAAGGAACATCATCTTATGGAGCTGGAGAGATATGGCATTTAATAGATAATAGAATGAATATACCAGTTTCATTATTAAACGCTGATAATTTGAATCGAAATAAGCTTTCAAAGTATAATACAATCATTTTTCCAGATGGATATTACTCTGATTTAGATAGCATGGATGTAAAGCATCTGAAAGCATGGATAAGCACTGGTGGGACCTTAATTTCTGTTCAGAGTGGGTCAAGATGGATTGTAGATAATAATGTATTAAATGAAGAGCTTGTAGAAAATGAAAAACCAACCCTAGACATTCCTTACGATCAGGTTGGCTTTGTAACTGGTGCCCAAAGAATTGGCGGGTCCATTTTTAATATAATAGTCGACAATACACATCCGGTTGGATACGGTTATGGAAAAACACACCCAGTATTTAGAAGAGGAACTACATTTTTCAAATTATCTGAATCTACTGCAGCAAATGTAGGTAGATACACTAATAGTCCCTTATTGAGTGGATATATAGCCGAAGAAAAACTAGTTGAAATAAAAAACACAGCGTCTATTATAGCGAAAAAACAAGGCAGAGGTCATGTCATACTATTTGCTGATAATCCAGCATTTAGAGCATTCTGGTATGGAACAAATGGACTATTACTAAATGCCGTATTTTTTGGCCATATGTTCTAGATAGCAAAGTACAATAAAACAAAAAACCCCATCTATTGACGGGGTTTGCTGCGGGACTGACGAGACTTGAACTCGCGACCTCCGGCTTGACAGGCCGGCGTTCTAACCAACTGAACTACAGCCCCAAAATCATTGATTCGTTTTTTCTTTATCTCTATAGACTAAAGAAATTGGAATGACTACTATATATCCTAAAAAAAGCATAATCGGTGCAAGTGTTAAACTTTGAAAGCTGTCAACTTCACCATTTGCCATAAAAAAATATCCAAAAATTACCAGTCCTAAGCCAGAGCTAAAAAGAATATAATTTATTCTTCCAAAGGCCCAGCCATCAAAAAGGTTAATTTTATTTTGTTGATTGTCACTACTCATTGCGACGACGAAGTTACGCTTTCTGTAAAGGGCTGCCAATTATTTTTTCTTATATTTTGAAAAATGTCCAAAAAGTTATAAATATTATAAAATTTGTAATTATAATAAAAAATGGATAATTTTCGCCCCGTTTATGCTCAAGAAAATTCAATTTTACTTTGTCCATTTTTTGACAGAAACCATTGCAATTTCTGTTTTAAGTGGCATGTTGATCTACTATGCGATCGTATTGCTTTGGCCTCAAGGAAATATCGATGAATTAGCTGAAATATATATATCTAAAGGCTCAACTTTGATAGATGTATCAGCTGAATTATATGATAAAAAAGTGATCAATAATAAATCATCATTTATTCTTGCAGTTAAGATGCTTGGCTATGAAAAAGATATACCAGCAGGAAAATTTAATATTGCAAATACATCTACAAACTATAGCCTAATAAATAATCTTATTAATAGTGTTAACGTATCAATGAAGGTAACAATATTAGAAGGCTGGTCAATCGATGAGATTGCTGAAAAATTACATACTAGTATAAAAATTGATAAAAAAAGCTTTATTAATGCCTCCCAGAATGAAAATTTGTTAAAAAAATGGGATGTTAATAGTGATTCTTTTGAAGGTTATCTCTTTCCAAATACCTATCAGTTTACTGAACATGAAACCGCAACAGAAATCATCAATAAAATGGTTTCAGAATACAAGAAAAATATAACAAAAAAAATGCGCGATAGAATGTCTAAAATGGATTTGACCGAGAATGAAGTATTGACGTTGGCATCAATAATTGAAGGTGAGGCAATTTATGATTCTGAAAGGCCAAGGATTTCAGGTGTATACCATAACCGATTGAATAAGGGAATGCGCCTGCAAGCCGACCCAACTATACAATACATTATTAATGATTCCCCTAGAAGGCTTTTAAATAAAGATTTGAAAATTAAGTCACCTTATAATACCTATTTAAACCATGGGCTTCCTCCTGGGCCAATTAATAATCCAGGTATCGAATCAATCAAGGCCGCGATATATCCTGAAGAAATTGATTTCCTTTATTTTGTAGCGAAAGGAGACGGCTATCATACTTTCTCAAAAACTGAAAAAGAGCATAATAGAGCAAAGAGAGCGTTTCAAAAAGTGAGAAGAAAAATTAGAAAAACAAAAAAGGTTAATAATAGCTAATAATGCCAAGTCCAAATCTAAATAGTGTACAAAAATCTGCCGTAGAATCATTTGGTAAACCTGTTCTTATTTTTGCTGGAGCAGGCAGTGGAAAAACAAGAGTGTTGACGCATAAAATTGCGCACCTAATAAAAAATAAATTAATTGAAGCTGAAAATATATTAGCTCTTACATTTACAAATAAAGCCGCTAAAGAAATGCGAGTTCGCGTAAATAAAATTGTTAAAGGAAAAAGCGCTATGGTTACCATGGGCACTTTTCATTCAATTTGTGCGAAACTTCTACGCTCTGAAATTCACCACCTTGGCTATACCTCTGAGTTTTCTATTTTTGATACCAAAGATCAAGTTTCACTTATCAAGGTATTGCTGGAACCGATGGATTTTCCAAAAAATTATATTACGCCAAAAGATTTACGATTTAAGATTAGTTATTTTAAAAATAGACTTATTAGTCCAGAGGAAGCAAAAAAGAAAGCCCAGATAATTATCGATAAGCATTATGCTGAACTTTATGAGCAGTACCAAAAAGCGTTAGAAAAGAATAATGCGGTAGACTTTGATGATTTATTACTACTTCCTTTGCAAATATTCGAAAAACATCCAAAGATCCTTGAAAAATATCAACAATTATGGAAATATATATTAGTTGATGAGTATCAGGATACAAACAAGCCCCAATTTATGTTTGTGAAATATTTAGCAAGCACACATCAGCAAATTTGTGTTGTGGGCGATGATGACCAATCTATTTATGGATGGAGGGGTGCGGACATTAGCAATATTCTTGATTTTGAAAAAACATTTAAGAAATGCGAAATATTTAAGTTAGAAACAAATTATCGCTCTACCAGTTTCATTCTAGATGCAGCATACTCTGTTGTAAAAAATAACCATAAAAGAGCCGCAAAAGAATTGATTGCAAATAATGGCAAAGGTGAAAAATTAGGACTTATGCAAACTAATGATGAGATGGAAGAAGCCGATGCCATCATTAGCGCGCTTCAAAAAGAAATCAAATTAGAAAAAAGAAATTTTAGTGATTTTGCTGTCCTTTATAGAACTAATTCGCAATCAAGAGCAATTGAAGATGCATTCCGTCGGTCTGGAATTCCTTATAATATTGTTGGAGGAATTAGATTTTATGAACGAAAAGAAGTTAAAGATCTTATCGGATATTTAAGCCTAATCCTAAACCCTAAAGATACAATTTCTTTAAGACGTGTCGTTAATTTTCCTCCTCGAGGTATTGGATTAAAAACTGTTGATAAGTGTGTAAAAGAAGCTGAAAAAAGAAAAATTGAAATGATAGAAGTCTTGAATAGTCCGGAAAATATGGGAATTCGCGGCAAACAAGCAGATGCGCTGAACATGTTTTATAATATTATATCAAAATACAACGAACTACTTCCAAAGCTAAATGCGGCTGAGCTAGTCAGAGCTTTAGTGGAAGAGTCCGGAATAAAAAAATATTACCATGAAAGCTCATCGCCTGAAGATAGTGAAAGATTTGAAAATGTATTAGAATTTATCAAGAGTGTTGATGATTTTATGAAACGAAGCCCCGATGGTAGCCTCTCTCAATTTATTGAAGAGGTTTCCTTATTAACAGATTTAGACCAATGGAACGATGAGACCAATAGAGTGACAATGATGACTGTTCACGCTTCTAAAGGGTTAGAATTCCCCGTAGTATTCTTGACGGGTCTTGAAGATGGTTTATTTCCACTTTATAGATCACTAGATACAAAAGAAACTCTTGAGGAAGAACGACGATTGTTCTATGTAGGGGTTACACGAGCAATGAATAAAGTTTATTTGATGTATGCTAATAATAGAAGAAGGATGGGTTCTGATGATCTTTATGGTATCGTTTCCCGTTTTGTTGGAGAAGTACCGGAAGAAAATTTGGAGAAAATTTCATTTACCTCTGCGCTTACCAGAAAAGTAATTGGAGGTAAAGCAGGAAAGCATACCAAAACTGCTGTGAGTAGAACGGTAGTATTATTTGATGATTTTCAAGTTGGGGACTACGTAGAGCACGCTATTTTTGGAATAGGTAAAGTGATGGCTCTGAGCGGACAAGGTGAAAACCAAAGGGTTGGAATCGAATTTAAAGATGGACTTAAAAAGAAATTAGTAGTGAAATTTGCAAATCTAAAAAAAGTTGATTCTGCCGAAGGATAATCTGTTAATTGATTTAGTATTATTTCAATACCGAATATTCACTAAATTGATATATAATAATGGCTACAAAAAAATTACTCATTAATGCCTTAAAAAAAGAAGGCCTTCGCCACACAAATCAGCGTCAAGCCGTATGGGATGAAATAAAATCAAGCGATGATCATAGAGATGCTGAAGAAATTTATTCTGCGCTAAGAAAAAATAACTTAAATGTATCCAGAGCTACAGTTTATAGAACTATAGATGTTTTACATAAAAATAATTTGATTCGTAAAATAGAATTAGGTGATAGCCCATCAAAATACGAAAATAAAGTCAACTCTGATCATCATGATCATATTATTTGCGTTCAATGTGGAAGAATTCATGAATTTGTTGATGACAAGATTGAAAGCCGACAAGATAAGATTATTGATGAGTTAGGATTTAAGATGATTAGACATATTCATCAGCTTTTTGTATTGTGCAAAGACTGTCAATAATTTTTTAGAAATATATTGTGATCTTCTTTCTTTCATTATTATTTAGCTTATTTCAATCTCCAGAATTAATCATAGGCCAAGAAAAGGTTCCGCCTGGAATAGTTTTTATTTTTGAGGGCGCTGTAAAAGATAAAATTTATCCAGCTTCATTACATCTGCCAGAAAATCAAACACATGTACACCTTGAGGCGAGAGTAAATTGGGATGATAAGCAAATTCCAAAAGGAGCCACTCCTGGTGGATTTATTCCATTTTTACATATAACTGCTACTGTGACGAATTCAAAATCTGGCCAACAATTATTTGTTGATTTAAAACCACATATAAATTTGATTGATAATTTTCATTATGCTAGAAATATTGCTCTGCCAGGCTCGATCAAAGATAACTATAATGTACAATTCAATATATTGTCTCCATCAAATATTGAATTAGCATTGCACAATGATTGGACAGAAAAATATGGAAAAAACTTACTAAATGATTACACATTTTATTATAAAAGTGTAAATTTTAAACAAATTGCGGAAGCAATTAGAAATTAATTGATGTTACATTATAAGGAGTTATTATGAATATTAAAAAATTAGGAATAGCTGGGGTATTAGGTTTCTTTGCAATGGCGCTTGTAGGTGGCCTTACCTTTGAGCTATTCTATGCAAATCATATGGGGTCTATGGCTCAACAGTACTCAGATGTTCTTACATTTCCCCCAAATATGGCACCAGCGATGTTTGGTGGTGTCTTCTACATTTTTGTTATCACCTATATATACGATAGGATGGGTGTGGATAGCGCACAAAGCGGTGCGGTAACCGGAGCATGGTTTGGTGCTGCAAAATGGATTTTCATTGATACGCAATGGATGGCGATGATGCCTAAATTATTTCCAGTCAACTTTGTTGTTGTTGACGTTGCACTCAGTGCGGTCATGTATGCGATCTCTGGCGCTGTAATCGGATGGGCTTTAAATCGATTTAAATAAATTAGATTAAAAAACCCTCACTTATGTGAGGGTTTTTTTTCTAAAGTAATTACATTGCCCTTATTATTGACCTCTTGATATCCAACGGATTCGTAAAGAGCCCTAGCAGATATATCTTTTTTCATAGCATTAATAGTAAGAGATCCCACTTTATTCCTGGTGGCTAAATCTTCAATATAATTAATCATCTTTTTTCTATAACCTTTACCTCTTTGGTTAGAATCCAAATAGACTTGGGCAATATGAGCTCGATTAGATTTTTCAAAAAACTTTAATCCACCAAAGCCTATAATCCAATCATCCTCAGATAGAACTATAGTCTGAATTTGGTTTAGTTTATAATTGATATTGATCCATTTTTTCATATCAAATGGATACTGCATGTTAGGATCGGTAAAATTGAGCTCCTTAGGGTTTGCGAACCAATTTTTTAATGCGGATTCTAATTTTTTTAGATCATCCAGATTATCATAGTTTATTTCTTTAATTCTAAGCGACACGTGTATTTGTAAATATTATTATTGTTGTAAATTTAGATATCAAATTCAACTACAATGAAGAATATAATTCCCATTTCAAAATTCAAAGAAGGCCAGTCTATACAAGGATTTTATCTTTGCATCGAAAAGAAATTACGCCATACGCGAACTGGAGAGCTATATATTGATATTCTATTGCGGGACCAAACGGGCCAGGTCCAAGCAAAAATATGGAATAAAGTAAAAGAGCTTGATAAAAAATTCTCAGCTGGAGATCCGGTTGCAGTTAAGGGATCAGTTGAAATTTTTATTGACGACTTCCAGCTTGTTATACTACGCATTAACAAAGCAACGGTGCAGCGCTATGCAAGGTATGGTTTTAATCCGGCTTTAATTGTACCAACTTCTCGTTTTGATGCTAATAAAATGTGGAAGGAAGTAATTTCGATTATTCGCACAATCAAAAATCCTTACATCAAAAAATTAATTTACAGTGTATATACAACAAATAAGCACAAGCTAATGAAGCATCCTTCAACGATTTTACATCAGTATAGTTATCGTTCAGGGTTTTTAGAGCAAACGCTTTCATTGGCCAAGGCAGGAAAATTTTTCTCCAGGCATTATCGCTTGGATTCGGATCTCGTGCTTGCTGGCGTATTTTTATTTGATATTGGAAAGCTGGAGGCGATAGAATCAAACTATAAGTCTAATTTATCAAAAGCAGGAAATTTATTAGGGCATGTTGCGTTAGGCAGGAATATCATAATGGCTTCGGCTAAGAAAATCAAAAAATTTCCTAGCGAATTACTACTTCAAATTGAGCATATCATGTTAGCGCAACATAATTATAATGAGGGGCAAAGCCAGGTTACTCCAATGTTTAAAGAAGCCTTGCTTATTAGTATGATTACGAGCCTGGATAGTCAAATGAGTATTATGAAAAAAATTATCGAAGAGGATAAGGATAGCCAAGACTTTACCTCGCACTATAATTTTTTCAAAACCACAATCTATAAAAAGAATTAAATGGAATTAGTGAATTTAGTTCGTGCAGCAATTTTTTGCGCTATGGCGATCGCGATGGGTTATTCCTTGATGATGGTACCAAATATTGAGCTGATAACGGTAATTATATTTTTATCAGGTGTAACGTTGAACCTTTGGTGGGGAGCTTTGGTAGGTCTTGTTGCAATGGGTATTTATTCAGGGTTGAACCCTTTAGGATCTGGATTAAGTTTTCCCCCATTATTTTTTGCGCAAATAATTGCAATGTCCCTTTGCGGAATTATTGGAGGATTATTAAAGCCTATATTTTTTACTAAAGATTATAATATCTATCGTTTATTTTTATTAGCGCTTACCGGTTTTGTAGTTACAGTAATATATGATGTATTCACTTTAGTGTCGTACCCATTAGTCTCAGGCCTTGGACTCCCAGGAGTTTTAGCATCTTTAGTGAAAGGGTTAGGATTTACTTTATTACATGAGATATCCAATGCCTTTATTTTTTTAATTACCGTTCCCAGGGTAGTAAGGTATTTAGCAAAATAAATGAAAAAAGCGACCTTATGTTTAGCGCTATTATGTAACATTTTTTCGCAAGAACAAATTACTATCCCTTTTGATTGGTCTGAGCAGAATGGAATTTTAATTCAGGATGGAATATTTTTTTCAAATCAATCCTGGTCATCTGGTATTTTATCATTCGATGGGACATATTCTTCCTATCCGTCCAGATATGGAGGTCATACTGCAAAAAAAATAGAAACAAGTGAAATAGGGAACCTACCTTCATTTTTACCTCTTCCAGATTCAAGCTTAACTCAAAGTTTTTTTGATTATTATAGAGGAGATTATGGCCTTGATAAATTAGATCTTGGCGTAGAATATCAATCAAAGAATAAAATAATTAAAGTCAGCGGATTTAAGCGTTCATCCTTTGGAAATTTTGCCCATTATATTCATCCTGCAAAAACTCAAGCCCCCATCCATCAATCGTATCGAATTGACTATTCTACAAAAAAGGCTAAAGAACAAATTGAAATTTCTGCCGCACGATACATTACTTCTAGCGGCCTTCCAGATCTTATTCAGAATGGTTTTGAAAATGATAATATTATTAATAGCGCATTTCGGTATCAGAGAAAATTCAATCAATGGACTCTTAATAGCTATTTAAGCCAATTTGGTCAAAATCAGCTACTGATCCATTCTTTATATACCGATTCTACATCACGGTTCATTAATAGAAATCGATTAGAAGTTCAAATAATGAATGATAGAGGCTTTGAATTTGGGTTAAGCCAAAAATTTCAACAATATAATAGTAAGACACAATTCAGGTCTCTAGGATGGTCAAGTTTGTTTTTTAGAAAGTATTATAAAAGTATGTCATTTATGGCAGGTATGCAGTTTTCTGAAAGCGAGCTTTATCAGCCTTACATTTTTTCTATTAATTATATAAGTGAAACTAGAATTGGCAACTTTGGGTTATTAGTTTCAAGTAATTCGCAACCAGTACACCCTGATAGAAACGCATCGCATAATAATGAATTTGAAATGAGGCTACGCTCATCGTTGTATTATGATCTTTATAGTAGAAAATTTTCTTTAAAAAGCTATATGACTAATATCAGCTTAAAAGCAGGTGATTTGTATAGCTACAGCTTAGGGTTTGCAGGGATAAAAGGAGTATTATTTCTCAATGATAACTGGCAAATCTATTCTCAAATTGTTTCCCCTTTAAATTCATCAACCGAAAATAAAATTGGAACAAAAATTGATAATGGGCTTAAGGGAAAATTTCAATTATTTCAAAATAATATGAAAATAAGTTTTCATATTTGGATGGATAGCTATACCAATTCAGCCGCCAATTTTACCTATGACCCTTTTCTGCAATTTCCCCATGAATCTGCTGATAATAATTTTGAAATATCTAACCGAAATTTGTCCCACCTTGAAATAGAATCAAATATTTCTGGAGTTTTACTACATTATAAAATTTACAATCTGCTTAATGCTGTAGGTGTCAATAACGAAGATGTTTTATTCAAACCAAATGCTATTTATCCTGAGATTGGGAGAATGATGCAATTTGGCGTTACTTGGTATTTTGATAATTAAATCATTTTCACTAAATCGTTCTGAGAATCGTAACTATGCAGTAAATTGTAACTATGGATTCTTACTTAAATAGCGCATCTATCTTGAATCGATCCGTTTTGGTGTTAAATACAAATTATGCCCCAATGGATATTTGTACTGCAAAGCGGGCAATATGTCTTTACTATAATGAAAAAGTAGATATTCTAGAATCATATAGGGAAAACATACATTCCCCTTCAACCACCCTTAGCTTACCAAGCATTGTTAGGTTAAAAGATTTTGTGAAGCATCATAAAATGGATGTTATTTTAACTAGAAGAAATTTACTAGTACGCGATAATTATGAGTGTCAATATTGTGGATCTAAAAAAAGTCCTCTCACGATGGATCATGTTAAGCCAAAAAAACAAGGCGGAATGGATTCCTGGGAAAACCTTGTTGCAGCTTGCCAGTCTTGCAATCGTAAGAAAGGAAATCGTACCCCTGATGAAGCAAGAATGCCGTTAAAACGCATGCCAAGGAAGCCAAATAAAATACATTATTTTCAACAGTTTATTTCTGACCACCAAGGGTCCTGGAGACCATATTTATTTATGGAGTCATTTTGAAGCGCGTATTAAGCGGAATACAGCCATCAGGCGATCTCCATTTGGGAAATTATTTTGGTATGATGTCCAGAATGATAAACTATCAGGAGAACAATGACCTTTTTTGCTTTATTGTAAACTATCATGCGCTAACAACAATTAGAGATAAAAAACAGTTAGAAGACAATACCTTGCAAGCGGCAATAGACTTTTTTTCTGTTGGACTAGATCCTGAAAAATCAACTTTCTGGATCCAAAGTGACGTCCCTCAGGTATGCGAATCTACTTGGCTTCTTTCAAATATAATTAATGTTGGTCTTCTAGATAGAGCAACTTCTTATAAAGATAAGTTATCTAAAGGTATTTCAGCAAATGTTGGTTTGTATTCATACCCTATTCTAATGGCATCAGATATATTGCTCTTTGGTGGAGAGTTGGTACCGGTAGGTAAAGACCAAAAGCAGCACTTGGAAATGACCAGAGATATTGCAGACCGTTTCAATCAAACCTATGGTGAGGTTTTTATAGTACCTAAGCCTGATATTGAAAAACAATCACAGCTTATCCCCGGTATTGATGGCCAGAAGATGAGCAAGTCTTATAACAATACAATCCCAATATTTGGCCCTGAAAAAACTATTCGAAAAAGATTTATGACTATAGTTACAGATTCTGCTGATGTCGACGAGCCCAAGAGTATAGATACGCCAATCTTTGAACTCTATTCACTTTTTTTATCAGAAAAAGAGCAGCTAGAGCTAAAAGAAAGATTTTTACAGCCTGGCTTACGCTATGGAGATATAAAGAATGAACTTTACGAATGCTTCTGGGAGTATTTTAAGCCGTATAGAGAAAAGCGGGAATATTTAATGAATCATAAAGATTATGTTGTAACAAGTTTGAAAGAAGGCGCAAGCAAAGCTAGTTCGGTTGCTGATAAATATTTACAAAAAGCAAGAATAGCTATGGGGCTTGACTATACAAATTAAATGCATAAAGTAGAACTTGATAAATTCCAAGGACCCCTTGATCTCTTATTATATTTTATTCGCAGAGATGAAATAGATATTTATGATATTCCAATTGCAGAAATCACTGCTGAATACTTGCAAATTGTAGAAGATGTGAAAGCAATGAATTTATCCGTTGCTGGAGAATTCATTCTAATGGCAGCTACGTTAATGCGTATAAAGTCAAAAATGCTTTTGCCTAGACCTGACCTAGATGACTTAGGTGAACCTATAGACCCAAGGACTGAACTAGTTCAACAACTTCTTGAATATAAAAAATATAAAGATATTGCAGATAATCTTTCAGATAAATGGGAGCAGTTAAGCTATCAGCACGAAAGATTAATCACAGAATCAATTAGTGAAAAAAGTGAAGAGGATATCTCCTTTTTGAAGGAAATGAGCGTATTTGAATTAGCAAAATATTTCAAAGAAGCAATGGATCGTTCACCCGATATTAATCCGTATGAAGTTGATTTAAATACAATCGATCTCAGTGATAAAAAACAATTTATTTTAAACTCATTTGATGGCAGAGGAATATTATCATTCAAATTTTTATTAAAATCATGCAAAACAAAGCTAGAGTCAATTATTGCTTTTATTGCCATACTTGATTTAGTTCAGCAGTACAAAATTGTAGTTTTTCAAAATACGCTTTTTGATGATATTGAGATTCATCTCTTAGATAAGAATTAAAAAATGAAAAATTTTGAACAAATAATTGAAGCACTTCTTTTTGCAAGCCCCGAGCCATTAACTCAAAAAAAAATAAACAATATTTTTGATGCAGATCCTCCAGATCTTGATAAGTATATAAAAAAATTAATTAAAAAATATGAAAAAAATGACCATGCTTTTGAAATACTATCTGCTGCAGGCGGGTTTCAAATAAGAACAAAATCTGAGTTCGATTTTTTTGTTAGACGTTTAATTACAAAATCTGGCCAGTTTTATTTATCCCAAGCTGCTTTAGAGTCATTATCAATAATTGCCTATAAGCAACCAATTAGCCGTCTTGATATTGAATCAATAAGGGGGGTTGACTGTGCGGGTGTGCTAAAAACATTGTTAAAAAAATCACTAATAAAAATTAGCGGAAGAGATGATAGTCCAGGTCGCCCTCTCATCTATAGAACAACTGACACATTTTTAAAATCATTTGGACTTAATAAACTCAATGATCTTCCAAAATTAAAGGAAATTTCCGAATTGATTGAAAATGAGCCAGAACTATTAGAGCAAATAGATGCGTTTAAATAAATACATTGCTCAATCTGGAGAATGCTCAAGAAGGCAAGCCGACAAATTAGTTCAAGGAGGAAGCGTAACTATTAATGGATCATTAGAATTAAATCCTGCATATCAGGTAGTTGAAAATGATGACGTGAGGTTAGATGGAAGAAAGGTTGTAACGGACCAACTTTCAAGGACAATTCTCATGAATAAGCCCGTAGGGTATATTACAACAATGCATGACCCTTTAAAGAGAAAAACCGTAATAGACTTGATTGATTTAAAAGAAAGATTATTTCCTATTGGAAGATTAGATAAAGATACGAGCGGGTTATTATTACTTACAAACAATGGTGATTTAGCAAATATTCTTACCCATCCCCGGAATAAAATATCTCGAATTTATCAATTAGAAATTGATAAGCCTTTTGAAAACTGGGAGAAAAGAAAAATAGCAAAAAATGTATATATTGGCCAAAAGGAATGGGGAAGAGGAGAGATAATAGAGCAGAAAAAAAACAAGGGAAGAACTACCGTATTAATGAAACTTTATGAAGGAAAGAAGCGCGAAATAAGAAGAATTGTATATCGCATGAAAAGAACATTATTTAGCCTTAAAAGAATCCAGTTTGGACCTATTCATTTGGATAACACTCTTCCAGGTGCATACAGAGACCTTTATGAATCAGAAATAAAAGAATTAAGCAGGTTATAATTGAGCATATTTTATATAGTGTATTGTAATTGGGAATCATTTAATAAAGATGTAAATTTCCGGGCTAATTGAGAATGAGCATTAAATGATTATTGCGATAGATGGCCCTGCAGCTTCAGGGAAAAGTGTATCAGCTAAGTTATTGGCAAAAGAACTAAACTTTCTCTACTTAGATACAGGAGCTATGTATCGATGCATTGCTTTTTCTATAATGGAAGAGCAAATTGATATTTCTAACAAGAATTCTTTAAGAAAATTTCTTAATTATTTTGAAATTGATTTAAAGTATGATGATGGTAGCCTAACTTTTTTTGCTAATGGAAGAAATGTTACAAATAAAATAAGAAACAGTAACGTCTCACAAAAAGTAAGTGAGATTAGTGCCATTCCAGTTATTAGAGAGTATATGGTAGGTATTCAGCGCAATTTTACGAAAGATAATAGCTGCGTTATGGAAGGAAGGGACATTGGAACTGTTGTTTTTCCAGATGCAGAAATTAAATTTTTTATCGTTGCCAGTGATGAGGTTAGAGCTAAAAGGAGACAGATTGACCTTGAGTCTTTAGGAGAAAAAAGATCTTTAAATGATGTTATGGATGAAATAAAGAAAAGAGATAAGCATGATTCCGAACGCGGGCATTCACCATTAAGAAAAGCATTTAATGCAATTGAAGTTGATACCACTAATATGTCAATTAATGAGCAGGTCAGCTTCATGATTAATAAAGTAAAATTAACAACAAACAGGAAAAAATAATAAATGAACACAACTGAAAAAGAACCCACTGTAGAACAGCCTTCTAGTGATTCAAAGTTAGAAGTCAGCGAAAAATCGGTAATAGAATCGCCTACAGTTTCTACCCCTGAAGCCGAAAATAATAATTCACCTGATAATAAAATTGAAATAGATTATTTAGATTCAAAACTATTTAGTGATATAAAAGAAGTTTCCCCAGAAGAATTAATTGAAGATAAATCACCTGATGAAATCCCCGCTGATCTCGAAAGATATTTATCAACATTTTCAGATATATCTGAGCGTGAAATCATTGAAGGAAGAGTAATTGGAATAAATGAAAAAGAAATATTAGTTGATATAGGCTTTAAATCTGAGGGGATAATTAATCGAGATGAATTTTATGCAGATGATTTACCCGATGTTGGTGGAAAAATCGATGTATATCTTGAGCGCATGGAAGATGAAAGCGGCAAAACAGTTCTTTCTAAGGAAAAAGCAGATTTTCTTAGGAGGTGGATAGAATTAAGAAAAGTATTTGATTCTGGAGAAATCATTTCAGGAAAAATAATAAAAAGAATCAAAGGAGGTATGATAGTTGATTTAAAAGGTGTTCAGGCTTTTTTACCAGGTTCTCAAATTGATGTAAGACCTGTTAAAGATTTTGATAAATATTTAGATGTTGAAATGAAAATGAAGGTTGTCAAATTTAATGAAATGAGAAAAAATGTAGTTGTCTCTCATAAAGCGATTCTTGAAGAAAGTTTAGCAGAAAAAAGAGATGAAATATTTAGCAAGCTTGAAGTTGGCGCTATCATGGAAGGTAGAGTAAAAAATATTACTGACTTTGGGGTTTTTATTGATCTTGGTGGAATAGATGGATTGTTACATATTACAGATTTAAGCTGGGGCAGGATAAATCATCCCTCCGAAATAATTTCAATGGATGAGTCTTTAACTGTTAAAGTGATTGACTTTGACAATGAAAAAAAGAGAGTATCTTTAGGATTAAAACAACTTACCCCACATCCTTGGGAAACAATTGAAACCGATTTTCCTGAAGGAGAAAAAATTAAAGGTAAAGTAGTTAGTATGACTAATTATGGCGCATTTATTGAGATAAAATCTGGTATTGAAGGTTTAATTCATGTTTCTGAGATGTCATGGACTCGCCATGTAAAAAACCCATCTGAATTATATTCACTTGGAGATGAAGTAGAGGCTATTGTGCTCTCAGTAGATATTGAAGAGAGAAAAATTAGCTTAGGATCAAAGCAGCTTGCGGAAGACCCTTGGGATAAAATTGAAGAAAAATACAATATAGGAACTATAGTAAAAGGAAAAATAATAAATCTAACACAGTTTGGAGCGTTTGTTGAGCTTGAAGAAGGTATTGATGGATTAATTCATGTTTCTGATTTTTCGTGGACAAAAGTTGTTAGACACCCCAGGGAAATGATTGAAAAAGATCAAAATATTGAAGTAAGAATTTTAGAAGTTTCTCGAGAGAGTAGGCGAATATCGCTAGGAATTAAACAGCTTGTCGATGACCCATGGCCTGAGTTGTTAAAAACCTATGAGACGGGAAGTGTTCATGAAGGAGAAATTGTTAAAATTCTTGATAAAGGAATTATTTTGATTCTTGAAAATAATATTGAAGGTATTATCCCATTTGGTAGACAATCAAAAAAACAAAGGAAAGATATTACTCAGAAATATAATATTGGTGAAAAAATCAGTGGCTCAGTAATGGAGGTCAAACCTGAGAATAAAAAAGTTATATTATTTTCAGATGAGCTAAGCGATAAGAATATTCAAAAAGATGAAATCAAAGATTTTTTAGATAACCAAGAACAGCCAGCTGGCGAGAAAATTGAAATCCCAGAAGATATTTCTGAAGGAGAAGAAACAGAAGATAGTTCTGATTCAGTTTCAGATTGACCCTAGCATTAATTTTGCAAAATGATTAAAGAAGAATCAAAAAATAATATTTACTCTTTATTCACTTGGCAAAATATTTCAACAAAGCTAAGCGCTCTAGGCTTAGCTTTTTTGTTATGGTTGTTTGTTATGAGTGAAAATGAATACACCATAACTTCTGATATACCAATTGAGGTTAGGAATTTACCTGCACAATTAGTTTTAAAAGAAAAAGTCCCTAAGTTTGCAAAAGTTCGCATAAAAGGTCAAGGTAGGTCACTATTTAAAACTTTATTGTTAAAGCGCTTTATGCCAGGGTTCAAGCTCGTGCTTGACTTAGAGCGCATTTCTGAGGAATATGATTTTAATTTAAATGAGTATTTTAATAGATATCCTCAAAAAATAGTTATTCCTTCAAATTTTGAAGTCAACTTTGTTGAAGTTGTTTATCCTATCAAAATTCATATTAGCCTAGATGAGTATAAAGAAAAAATGGTTAATATTAAATCTGGGGTCAATATTAAGCCATCACCAGGTTTTACTCTAGTTGGTGATCCAGAGATAAGACCCAATAGAGTTAGGATAGCTGGATCAAGAAATATAGTTGGAGATATTAATTATGTTTTAGTTGGGCCTGATTCATTAATTAATATAGATAGTGATATTAAATTAACTATAGATTTGGTCCCTCCTCAAAATCAGCTTATAGAGTATAGTCCAAAAAAAATTGTATATATTCAAAGAGTTCAGGCAATTAGCGAAAGAATTATTAGTGAAATTCCAGTAATAATTTTAAATCCAAATAATCAAATGAGAACTTTTGCTAGTCCCCAGACTGTTTCGCTTACAGTAATAGGCGGACTAGATTATATTGCAAAAATTAAATCAAATGAAATTAAAGTTAGTGTAAACTTCAACGATTGGAACCCTAATAAGCAATTCTATGATTTAGATGTTGAAGCTCCAAAGGATATTATAGATTGGATGGATTTATCTCCAAAAAATATTGAACTTATGGTAACGCAAAAAAACAATTGAAAATATTAGGCATAGAAACATCTTGCGATGAAACTGCAGCTGCAATATGTGTTGATGGTGAGATAGTATCATCAAAAATTAGCTCTCAAGAAATTCATAATAAATTTGGCGGTGTAATACCTGAACTTGCTTCACGAGAGCATGAAAAAATGCTAAACTATATTGTTCATCAGGCATTAAACGATTCGAAAACTTCCTTAGAAGAGCTAGATGGTATTGCTGTAACTCAGGGGCCAGGATTATCAGGTGCTCTAATAGTGGGAACTTCATTTTCAAAAGGCCTCGCAATGGGATTGAATATTCCCATTATTGGAATTAATCATTTAGAAGCCCATATTTTTGCAAATTTCTTAGCAGAACCTCAGCTTACTTTTCCTTTTACTTGCCTTTTGGTTTCTGGGGGCCATACTCAGCTATGGATTATAAATGATTTTGGAAAATATAATTTATTAGGAGAGACTAGAGATGATGCAGCTGGTGAAGCCTTTGATAAGGGTGCAAGAATATTAGGATTAGGATATCCAGGGGGTCCTGAGATTGAAAAATTAGCAGAAAAAGGAAATCATAAAGCAATTAAATTCCCGAGAGCTTTAATAGAAAAAAATAATTTTGAGTTTAGTTTTAGCGGTCTTAAGACTTCATTGCTCTATTACATCGAAAAAAATGAAAAAGAAAACATTAGCGATATTGCAGCAAGTTATCAGTATGCCATTATTGAAGTATTAGTAAATAAATTAAAATCTGCTGCAGAATTTTCAAATAGTACAAATTGTGTTGTTGCTGGTGGTGTTGCTGCTAATAAGTTTTTAAGAAAATATTCGAAGAATCAAATATCAAATCGAAATATTATTTTTCCACACCCTAGTTTTTGTACTGACAATGCTGCAATGATTGCATTTCTTGGAGAAAAATATTTTATTAATGGTAATAATTCTAATTTAGATTTTTCAATTTTACCTAATATGAGATTAAACTAGATGAATTTAAAATTATTAGAAGCATTAGACCTAATGACATCTATTTTGATTTTATTTTCAATATTTATATTTATTTTTTTGTACAAATCATATAAAAATGAATATAGGACGTTTTTTTCATTCAGAATAATTTTACTATTTTTTCTAATATTGTTTTTATTTAATCCTGCCATTAATTATTCAACAGAAAAACAAAAAATTCTTAAATGGGCCCTTTTTTTTGATAATTCAGCAAGCATGAAATACCATAAAAGTCCATCTCTGAGCTCAATTAATTTAGGAGCCCAAGAATTAATAAATAGATTTAAGAAAGAAAAAATATCTTTTGATTCCTATTTATTTGATTCAAATGTTGTACCATTAAAAAAGGAATTGAACGGCAATGGAGAAACAACAAATATTGGAAATGTGGCAGAATTTATATTAGAAAATCAAAACCAATTGGCTGGAGCAGTATTGATTTCAGATGGAATCTCAACTGAGGGGGCTAGCCCATTAAAATTATTTCTTGATACTAAATTGCCGGTTTACAGCTTAGGCGTAGGAAGCAAAAATTCGCTCATTGATATTTTTATAAATTCCATCGATGCACCAACTGTCGCAATCAAGAATGAAAGGATTAATGTCTCTGTTGATATTCAATCAATTGGAAAAATAAATGACCAGTTTAGCGTTTCCTTATACGATGGCTCAAAATTGATTGCATCAAAATATGTTAAACTATATGGAAGAGGTTCAAGTGTCAAAGCTAATTTTCAATACCAGCCAAAATCCCTAGGTAGGCAAACATATAAAATTCAAGTTTCATCTATTGAAGATGAAGTAAATATTATTAATAATAAACAAAATTTTGATTTACTAATTTTGAAGGATAAATATAAAATAGCATTATTAACAGGGAGCCCAAATAAAAATACTTCAATAATAAATAAATCATTGAAAAATAATAGGATAGAAGTTGATCATTATATTAAAATTTCAAAATCTAAATTTAGTAAACCAATAAAACTTTTTTGGGAATCTTCATATGATTTAATTATTTTTGATAACTATCCAATTGAGCCTTTGTCAACAAGCTTTATTAGGATTTTGGCAAAAAAAATACTTTCTCATCAATCTGCATTAATGCTAGTTGCTGGCCCCAATCAAAATAATGATTCGATAGTTGGCCTTTCGACTTTATTAGGTTTAGAGCACCCTTTAGAATCAGAAAATATAAATGATGACGTTAGTTACTGGGATTTTAATGATAGTAAAACCAATATGAAGGACCTGCCCCCATTATCTCAAATACTAAATATTAATAGCAGTCAAGAACAGTCAAGCTCAATCGCTATTTTTGAATCAGGTTGGCCTCTTTTGATGAGAAATACTATTGGAAAAATTCGAACTGTGACCTTTGCAGCCTCAGATTTAAATAAATTATTTTTTTATAAGGATGGATATCAAGCATTTTCAAAAATATTTTTTGATTCAATAGATTGGCTTATAAAATCAGGAGTTTCAAGTGAAAATTTCTTTAGACTCAATAGAGACTATTATCAACAAGGTGAGTTGGCTTTTATAGCTGGTTCAAAAATAGCACCCGAAGCTAAAGATACTAGTAAGTTCTCATTGAGCGTTATTAAGAATGATAAAGTATTATTTTCAAAGGAAATAGAATTTAATGTTGAGTCTAAAAGATGGGAGAGTGAATTTAGAACACCTAGTCCAGGAAAATATTTTTTTCAAATCAATAGAGTAGGTAATGGGCAGCCTATTCAAAGTACTCCTTTTACTATTCTTGAGAGCAAAGTAGAATTAAATCAAGTTTACCTTAATGAAAAACTTTTATCAGATATTTCTTTAACTAATAGTGGTTCGTATTTTAATTGGGGTGAAAGGGATAGAATTTTTGATTTTATTTCTGAAAAAGGAAAGCGTGAAATAAAAGCAAATATTATTAAGTTAAAAGATAGCATAATACTTCTTTCATTAATCATAATTATTTTATGCATTGAATGGATAATGAGAAAGAAAAAAGGACTTATTTAAAAGTAGATAGCAATGAAAAAAATTACAATAATAGGAACAGGTTATGTAGGGCTAGTCTCTGGCGCTGGATTAGCGGAATTTGGCCATGAGGTATCCTGCTTAGATATTGATGAAAATAAAATAAACAATCTTAATTCTGGTAAAATTCCAATTTACGAACCAGGACTAGACAATCTAGTTAGAAAGAATGTTCAGGATAATAGACTTTCTTTCTCATCTGAAATAGAAAAAAATATAATTGAATCAAATATAATTTTTATTGCAGTTGGCACTCCGCAAGATGAAAATGGTAAAGCTGATCTAAGAGCAGTAAAATCTGTGGTTGATTTAGTGGCAAACCATATCAGTGATTATAAAATAATTTGCACGAAAAGTACAGTTCCCGTTGGAACCGGTAAATGGATTGAATCAATAATAAAATCTAAAAACTCCGATGTTGAGTTTGACTATGTTTCCAATCCTGAGTTTTTACGAGAAGGGGCGGCGGTTAATGATTTCCTATCCCCTGATAGAGTTATTATAGGTGGCCGAACAGAAAAAGCATTTAAAGAAATGAAAGAAGTTTATAGGCCTTTATATATTAATGAGACCCCTATAATGGATACTTCGGTTGAAACTGCTGAAATGATAAAATATGCTTCCAACTCTTTTCTGGCGCTAAAGATAAGTTATATTAATGAGATTGCAAACTTATGCGAAGAAGTTGGAGCAGATGTGCATCAGGTTGCAAAAGCGATGGGTCAAGATGGCAGGATAAGTTCTAAATTTCTTCATCCTGGTCCAGGGTTTGGAGGGTCTTGTTTCCCAAAAGATATCGAGGCACTTTATGCGCTTGGCAAAGAAAAAAATATAGAGTTAAATACGATTGATGCTACAATTAAAACAAACAAAAATCAAAAGAAACGTATTTTAAATAAATTATTACGCTTATTGAATAATCAAGTAACTGGTAAGAAAATTGCAGTATTAGGTTTATCCTTCAAACCCAATACCGATGATATTCGTGAATCACCATCTTTATATATAGTTTCTGAATTATCAAAGCTAGGAGCAGTTGTTGATGCCTATGATCCAGTTGCTATAGAAAATTTCAAATCAATACATCAAAATATTAATTATAGCAATACCTGGAAAGATTGTGTGAAAGATGCCGATGCATGCATTGTTTTGACTGAATGGAACGAATTTAGAGGTATGGATTTAAATGAGCTAAAATCACTTCTTAAAACTCCAGTTGTAATTGATGCAAAAAATATTTTCAGTGTAGAAAAATTAAAATTGTTAGATTTTGATTATGACAATGTGGGTAGAAATTTCTAATGAAAATAAATGAGACATCATTAAGTGGGCTTTATACAATCACACCAAAACTAAACGAGGATTCGCGCGGTTATTTTTTTGAATCGTTTCGTTCAAATAGTTTTGAAACAAATTTAGTTCCAAATAATTTTGTTCAAGAAAATCAATCATTATCAAAAAAAGGGACGCTTCGAGGGCTTCACTATCAGTTAAAATATCCCCAAGGAAAATTAGTATGGGTGGCCAAAGGCGCTGTTATTGATATAGCTGTTGATATCAGAAAAGATTCCCCAACATTTGGGAAATCATTTTCTACTACTCTTGATGATAAAAAACATATGAGGCTTTATATATCGCCGGGATTTGCCCATGGATTTTTTGTTTTATCTGATTATGCTATTTTTCAGTATAAATGTACGGAATACTACCACCCTGAAGATGAATATGGAATTCATTGGAATGATAAAAGTTTAAAAATTGATTTAGGGGATGCTGAAAAATTTCTTTCAGAAAAAGATGTATCACTTCCAAAGCTTAATGAAATAGATAGTAGTCTGCTACCTATATTGAATTAATTTTATATCTATGATATCAATTGAACATATAAGAAATAATTTTCAAGAGGTAAAAAAGAGCCTACTATCCAAGGGCGATGTTAAAGGGCTTAATGAAATTATTTCGATAGATAAGGAATATCGTAATAACCTTAAAATGGTTAATGATTTACGTTCAAATCGAAATAAGGTATCAGATGAAATTGCTCAGCTAAAAAAATCAGGACAGGATGCGAATGATAAAATAGAGTCTATGCGAAGCGTTGGTGAAAAAATCAAAGAACTTGAAAACGAGTTATCACTTAAAAAAGAAAAACTTGATGGATTGCTCTTAAATCTTCCAAATATTCCTCATGAATCTGTTCCTGAAGGACAAAATGAAGATCACAATAAAGTAATTTCAATTTGGGGTAGTGATATAAAAAAAGATTTTACTTTAAAAACACATTTAGAGCTTGGTGTATCATTAGAGCTGTTTGATTTTGAGCGCTCTGCAAAAATTTCAGGCTCTGGATTCCCCTTGTATACAGGAAAAGGCGCTCTGCTTGAGAGATCGTTAATAAACTTTATGTTAGACTATCATACAAATGAGAATCAATATTCAGAAGTATTTCCACCATTCTTAGTTAAATCCGACTCTGTTCTAACAACTGGAAATTTGCCAAAATTTTCAGAAGACATGTATCATTCTGAAATAGATGATCTATGGCTAATACCTACAGCTGAAGTGCCTATTACCAATATTCATCAAAATGAAATTATAAATGAAAATGATTTACCAAAAAAATATACTGCATACTCAGCCTGCTTTAGAAGGGAAGCTGGGTCATATGGAAAAGATACAAAGGGATTTTTACGGCTACATCAATTCAATAAAGTTGAGCTAGTACAGTTAGTACGCCCTGAAGATTCCTATAAAGCTCTTGAGGATTTAACCTCTCATGCGGAGATGATTCTTCAGTCACTCAATCTTAAATATAGAAAAGTTGAGCTTTGCACTGGGGATTTAAGTTTTTCTGCTGCAAAATGCTACGACCTTGAAATTTGGGCACCAGCTGAAGAAAAATGGCTAGAAGTTTCATCTTGCAGTAATTTTGAGGATTTTCAAGCCCGTCGAGGAAATATAAAATATAGAAGATCTGAAGATAGCAAAGTACAATTTGTACACACTTTAAATGGTAGCGGCCTAGCAACGCCCAGATTATTAGTAGCGCTGCTTGAGACCTATCAAAATCCTGATGGATCAATTACTATTCCTGAGCCATTGCAGGATTATATGAAGCTAAAGACTATTGATTAAAATAAAATTGTACTACACATGGATTGCATTTAATGTAATCCTTTGGACTCTGGTTTTTGGTAGTATGGGTGTAATTGTATCCATTTTTGAATGGAGGGGGAGGTTTATGGGATGGATTGTTCGAACCTGGTCCAAAAGTATTTTATTGTTTTCACGTATCAAATTTGAAACTGAAGGCTATGAAAAACTAAACCCAAAATCACATTATTTTTTTGCAGCAAATCACACGTCTGCTTTTGATATACCCATAGTTTTTGCTGCTGTACCATTTCAGATGGTAGCTATTGCAAAAATTGAACTTAAACATATTCCAATTTTCGGTTGGGCAATGCAAGCTGGTGGTCATATCTTTGTTGATAGAAGAAATCACTATAGAGCGATGGGTTCTATGGATAAAGCAAAAAAATCTATGTCAAAAAATCCGCGCTCTGTAATTATTTTCCCCGAAGGAACAAGATCAAAAGATGGTAAGGTACTCCCTTTTAAAAAAGGTGGCCTAGTCTTGGCTATCAGTCTAGACATGCCTATTGTTCCTATTGGTATTATTGGTACTAGAGCTTTATTGAAAGATAAATTTTCTTCAGTATCAAAAAATACAGTAAAACTAGTGTTTGGAGAACCTATTGAAACAAAAAACCTTACTTATGATGATAGAAATGACTTTGCAATCAATCTGAGGCAAGAAGTAGTAAGGCTGGTTGAAAGTTAAGATGTTATTTGAAAGAAAAACTTTAATTGAGAAGGTTAGAAAGCTAAAATCAGCTAACAATAAAATAGTTTTTACAAATGGCTGTTTTGATATCCTCCATAAAGGTCATCTAAGTTATTTGCATCAATCCAAAGATCTTGGTGATTATCTAATTGTAGGTCTCAACTCAGATGATTCGGTAACATTATTAAAAGGAAGTGATCGCCCTATCAATAATCAAAATGTCCGCGCCAAGAACCTTTTAAGATTAGATTATGTAGATGCTGTAATTATATTCAGTGAAGAAACACCAGGGGAGTTAATAAAATTATTACTCCCAGATATACTAACTAAAGGTGGTGATTATCAAAAAAATCAAATAGCTGGATCAAACAGCGTTATAAAGAACGGTGGAAAGGTTATAATATTACCGCATCTTAAAGGATATAGCACTACGGCAATAATTAATAATCAAGGAAAAGGCTTGACTGAGGAGTGAGCTACAATTAATTTCGCCACTTGAATCACCCTAAATATATATGAACAAAGGATTTACACCGATTAAGATTTTATTGCTTATGTGCTTTACTATTGCTTTTGCACAGCAATCTAATGGTAGAGGGTCAATTTATAACTCTGAAGCTACTTCAGTGACTGAAAATAGGGCTATTTCAAATGAGAATAGATTACCTGATCTATTGAAAGAAGCCAAAATTTTATTATCTGATGCATTTATTTCTGATGTGATGAATGATACTTTAGAGGTGGTTTATAATTTGAATAGAATTTTTGACTTACTCTCTGAAGCTGATCAGTACGGAGAAATGGATGATGAGGATAGGGATGAATTTGATCGATTTGAAGAGTCCCTTGTTTCATTATATACTAAAAGATTCGACACGCTAGATAAAGTTGATGCATTATTAACGGCTGAGAGCATGCGCATGGATGTTACTTCTCGTTCTGAGCCGCTAGAGGTAGAAATGGGTGCAACTCAATTTATTGTTGTCGAAGATAGAGATGGACATATTCCTTTGGTTCGCAATAAAAAAGTTGACCAGTTCATTGAATATTTTAAAACCAAAGGCCGTCCTCAGTTTGAAATATGGTTAGATAGGCTCGAGGTATATGGTCCTGTGCTTTCAAAAATATTAGATGAGAATAATTTACCTCCAGAGCTATTATATTTAGCAATGATAGAATCAGGTCTCAACCCAAAAGCCCATTCAAAAGCAGCGGCAACTGGAATGTGGCAATTTATTTATTCAACAGGAAAGATTTTTGGTTTAGAGAGAAATTGGTATATCGATGAAAGACGTGATCCTGAAAAAGCGACCAGAGCTGCGTGCGCATATTTAAGTAATTTGTATGAAGAGTTTGATAATTGGTATTTGGCCTTAGCGGCTTATAATTCTGGAGAGGGTCGCATTAGACGCGCAACTAAATTGCATCAAACATCTGATTTTTGGCAATTACATTCACTTCCTCGTGAAACGCGAAATTATATGCCTTATTTTCTAGCAGCTACAATTATGGCAAAAAATCCAAAAGATTTTGGTTTTATTAAAAAAATGAATAGCGATAAAGCATACAGATACGATACAGTATCAATAGAGAAAAGCGCAGACCTCACCGTACTTGCAAAAGCCGCAGGAATATCTTTTAAAACATTACAAGGCCTTAACCCTGAATTGCGTCAATCTGCTACTCCGGCCGAAGCTTACCAATTAAAGATTCCTCAGGGAGCAAAGAAAAAATTTATTAGAAATTATAATGCGCTTCCTGAGAATGAAAGATTTGCTCCTCAATTTATTACTCACAAAGTAAGAAACGGTGAGAGCTTATGGTATATAGCAAGAAAATATAGAGTTTCTCAATCCAGTTTAGCTTCTGTAAATAAAATAAGAAACAGAAACAATTTACGTATTGGCCAAAAATTAACAATTCCTGTTCCGGGTATGAATATTCCTAGGTCTTCAAGAGGTCAAATGTCTTCAAATAGTCATAATAAAGTAATTTATAAAGTACGCAGAGGAGATACATTGGGTCATATTGCTGAGGATTATAGCACACGTGCTGCAAAAATTCGCCAGTGGAATGGAATGAAATATGGTCAACATATATTTCCTGGTCAAAAACTCACGCTTTGGGTAAAAAAATAGTGAATAGACCAAAGACAAATTTAAATTGGCTCTGGTGGGGGTTGGGTGCTTTTATTGTTTCAATAATTATTTTTAGATTAGGAGCGTTATCAGTTAATTCTTCATTAGAAGGTACTGGTAAAAAGGTTGGTATTATTAAAATCAATGGACCAATAATTTCCTCAGAATCAACTGTATCACAATTGGAGAAATTTAAAAATCGCAAAGACATTTCAGCGATTGTTTTGCGAATCGATTCCCCTGGCGGTCTTGTTGCGCCAACTCAAGAAATTTATGAAAAAGTAAAGTCATTACGCGGGATTAAACCAGTAGTTGCGAGTATGGGATCTGTTGCAGCATCTGGTGGTTATTATATTGCGCTTGGAAGTGATACGCTAATTGCAAATCCTGGAACGATTGTTGGCAGTATCGGTGTAATCATGAACTATCCTATTGCTACTGAATTATTAGGCAAGGTTGGGATAAAATTTGAAACGGTAAAAAGTGGCGGTTTGAAAGATGTAGGTTCTTATTCAAGAGAGGTGACCGATGCTGATAGGAAACATTTAAATGACATGGTAACAAATATTCATAGTCAGTTTGTTTTGGCGGTTGGAGAAAATCGATCAATTAAAAGATCGGAATTAATCAAGCTTGCGGATGGTCGCGTGTTTACAGGGCTTCAGTCAAAAGAATTAGGCCTCATTGACCTATTAGGTACGTATGAAGATGCCATTGCATTGGCCGGGTCAATGAGTAAAATAAAAGGAAAACCTAGGACAATTCAGATTAATAAAAAAAATAATTCATTTTTAGATTTGTTTACATCAAATCTAGAGCAAGCCACTAGTAGTTGGTTTGATGAACTGCCAGCCTATCGCTGGCGAATGGAGTAGATACCATGACAAAACAAAACATAGTGAATGCCGTTTCTGAAGCAACAGGCTTAACAAAAGTTGAGACTGAAGCCGTAATGAATGGTGTTATGTCAACAATTATCGAGTCCCTTGGTCGCAATGAACGTGTTGAGCTACGTGGATTTGGTACTTTTGGCGTTAAACATAGAAAACCAAAAAAAGCTCGAAACCCTGGAACTGGAGAAGCTATTTTTCTTCCTGAGCGGCATGTGCCTACTTTTAAGCCGGCAAAAAATATGCGTTCCCATGTAAATGAAAGTTTAAAAAAATAAAGAGGTTGAATGCCCTGCGGTAAAAAACGTAAAAGGCGTAAAATGAATACTCATAAGCGTAAAAAACGCTTACGCGCCAATCGTCACAAAAAGAAAAAAGTATAGATTTAATTGAAATGAAGCGAGCCCGTAATATATGGCTTGTCATTCTAGTCCTTATCTTATCACCTATTTTATCAGGATGGGGCTACGAAGGACATCGTCGAATTAATTATTTAGCATCTCATCAGCTGAAGGGACCCTTTGGTCGTTTTTTGATGAAGCACTCTGATGAATTAAAATTGTATGGACCTGTGCCTGATTATGATAAATATATGGATAGATCCAGATATCACCATCATTTTATAGATGCAGATTATTACGATGTTTTTCCATTTGATGAAATCCCAAGAGATCGTAAGCAGTTTTATGATAAATATGGTGAAGATATCATCAAAAAAATGGGAGATGCTCCTTGGTATATTGATAAGCTTTGTAATCGCATAATTTATTTGATGAAAAATAATAGGTTTGAAGAGGCCTTATTCAATATGGGTGAATTAGGACATTATATTGGCGATCTCCATCAACCTCTTCATGTTATCCAAAACTATAATGGTAAAGAAACTGGAAATTATGGTGTTCATTTTAGATGGGAAGTACGTTTAATTGATGAATATATTAGACGCATACAACCTGTTGGTGAAATTGAAAAGATTACTGATCCAATTTCGTTCGCCTTTAAGATTGTAAAAGAATCTTTTCAGCTTCATGAGCAAATTCTTTTAGCAGACAGCAAGGCTAGAAAAATACTCAGCGAAGAAGAGGCTAAGCAGTTACGCTCTTATGATATATTAGAATTTGAAAAACCTTATCTTGATATTTTATATTCAGAAACCAAGGACTTAATGCATGACAGGCTAGGTAGAGCGGCAATCAGATTAGCCTCAATCTGGCAATATTGCTGGGAGCAGGCCGGCAAGCCGAATCTTCCATAATGCAATATGAGAATGCTCTTACTGTAAGCGAGCTTACAGTCCAAATAAAAACATTAGTAGAGTCAAGCTATTCATCAGTGATTGTTAGAGGTGAGATTTCAAATTTTACCCATCACTCATCGGGCCACATGTATTTTACAATGAAGGATAAACATTCCGAGCTTCGCGCAGTAATGTTTAAAGGAAACAATAATTCTCTTGGCTTTACCCCAAAAAATGGAACTGACGTCATAGTTCAAGGAAAACTATCTGTCTATGAAGCGCGAGGTCAATATCAGATTATTGCTCAACATATGGAACCTGCTGGGATTGGCGCATTATTTTTAGCATTTGAAGAATTAAAGAAGCATTTATTAGCTGAAGGTCTGTTTGATAAATCAAAAAAGAAACCGCTACCTAAATTCCCTTCAACTGTTGGAATAGTTACATCAAAAACAGGTGCCGCACTTAGAGATATGTTAACTATTTTTAAAAGAAGGGCCCCACAAGTAAAAATAATAATTAGATCAGCGCTTGTGCAAGGACCAGATGCGGCTCAAGATATTGTTAAAGGAATAAAAGAATTATCATCCCTTGATAATATTGATCTTATTATTATTGGAAGAGGAGGAGGTTCCTTTGAAGACTTATGGCCATTTAATGAAGAGGTATTGGTTCGACAAATATCGCAATGTGAAAAACCTATTATTTCTGCAGTTGGACATGAGACTGATATTACTATTAGCGATATGGTCGCAGACTTGAGGGCGCCAACTCCATCTGCAGCAGCAGAGGTAGCAATAAATAATATTTTTGAAATATCGCAATCAATTAATAATAAAATATCACGATTAATAAATTTGATTGAATCAAAAATCTCATCAATTTGGCAAACTTTTGATAATCTATCTGAGAGGCATATCTTGCAAAAACCAAAAACTGTTTTTAAACGCCAAAGAGAAATAATCAATCAATCTTGCCATAGTTTAAGCATATCAATGCGGAGGATTATTTCCTTAAAACGTACTTCCATTGTTAATTTAAGAACCAATTTAGACACCTTAAGTCCTAACAATACCTTAAATAGAGGCTATAGCATTGCGTATGATAAAAATCGATCAATCATTAGAAAACCTGATGATGTTGATAATAATGAACCTTTTACCCTAAAAACAGCCAAAGGGGAGATGGCTGCGATAAAAAAATCTAGTACACAACAAACTGCGAGTTAAAAAGCATATGACTAAAGAAAACCTATTTAATTTTGAAGAATCCATGGAAAAACTCGAAGAGATTGTAAAATCTTTGGAGTCTGAGAATCAATCACTAGAAAAAAACATTCAACTTTTTGAAGAAGGATTAACTATTTCAAAAGAGCTAAAGACGCATCTAGATAGCGCTGAGAAAAAAATTGAAATTCTATCAAAAGATATCGATGGCAATTTATCCTTGGATGAATTCAAGGAAGAATGAGCGCTAGTTCAGAAATAAAACGATTTGGTATTTGGGGTAATACCGATAAAGAAGTTTTTTGGGATCTTCTAGGGCCAATGCTAAAATGGAGCAAGCAAAAATCTATTGAAGCATATATTACAACAAGGATTGAGGATAATCTTCCCAATAATTTCTCTTATTCACCAAAAATTATTAAATCAGCTAACGATTTTCATAAATTAGATATTTTAATCGCATTAGGGGGCGATGGCACTATTCTTTCAGCGGCGCGCGCAGTAGGTTCAAGAGAGACTCCAATCATAGGGATTCATTTAGGTGAGTTAGGTTTCTTAGCTGAGGTTACAATTGATGAAATGTTTAATAGACTGGATCAAATTATTAATGGCAATTATTCTACTCAACCCAGAATGGTACTCAAAGCAACCCTTTCTAAGAATGGCTCAGCAAAGACTTTTTATGCCTTAAATGATTTTGTTATTGACAGAGGAAAATCACAACGTATAATTAATTTAGAGCTTTACGCTGGCGATAATTTTATTTCATCATATAAATCTGATGGATTAATTATTTCCACTCCAACTGGGTCCACCGCTTATTCATTATCAGCTGGAGGTCCTATAATGATGCCAAAACTAAGCGCAATTG
>CAYLUE010000001.1:0-38847 GCA_964386795.1 uncultured bacterium | reverse complement strand
TTAAGCATATCCATTAATTGAGAATGAAGTTGATTGATTTCAGCTGATTTTTGTGATGAATCATTACTACCTATTCTTTCTAAGCGGTCCAATCTATATTTTTGTTCAAAATCTTTATTCTCTTGACCTTTTGTGATAATTTTTTCCACTTTTGATTTATCAAATTTGGCAAAAAATTTATCTAAACGCTTAACCTGCTTGATTAATCGTTTATGATAATCAATGATTTCTTCTTGGTCTAAATCTGAGAATTCTTCGTTAATACCTTCTTTTTTAGCAACCAGCGAGGTAAATCGCAATTGAATTAAATCATTCATAGAATTCAAATAATTAACAATCGACACAAGCGTGAATAATTCTTTCGATTGATTTGAACTTAAGTCAGATTTACTAGTTGTTATTAAATAATCACTAATTTTTTGGTTTAAGAAAGAAACTTTCTCGACCCGTTGGTTCATTCCGCTCATCAAGTCTATTTCTGCATTTTCAATATCAACCAATTCTTGTCCTTTAATAAATGGGCGCACTAGAGTTCCCACAACCCGCTCTGTTAACCCTACCACCCCTTTGATCTCAGCCTGGGCGCTATTAATAGCAGCTTCAGGTTGATTGACTAAGCTTTCATCTAGATGCAATACTGTTGGCTTTTCAATATTTCTATCCAATTCTTTATCGGGGAAATAGTGTATGATTGTTTTTGCAATAAATCCAGTAAATGGGATAAAAACAAGTGAAGCGACTATATTGAAGAATGTGTGTGCATTTGCAATTTGTCTAGGAATATTTTGAGAGGTTTGAGAAATAAATTCTGCAAATGTTGGAATCCAAAAACAGAAGAGCAAAACTCCAATAACATTAAACGTAACGTGGGCAACAGCAACTCGTTTAGCATCCCGTGATGCATTCAAACCCGCTAGAAGCGCAGTGACGCAAGTGCCAATGTTTGCGCCAAAAATAAGGGGGATTCCTGCTTCGAGCGTGATGGACCCTCCGCTCGCAAGGGTGATCACAATTCCTGTCGTGGCGCTACTACTTTGAACGAGAGCTGTGAAGATAGCTCCGGCCATAATCCCTAAAAACGGATTTTCAAAACTTGTTAGGATGCTGTTGAATCCAGGATCGGAACGTAAAGGTTTCATGGTATCAGACATTACTTTCATTCCATAAAAAAGTAGTCCAAATCCTAAAACGACAAACCCTAAGTTTTTTATGGTATCTTTTTTTGAAAAAAGAGCCATTAATGATCCTACTGCAATCAGAAGTAATGCGTAATCTGTAACTTTGAATGCAACAATTTGCGCGGTAACCGTACTGCCAATATTGGAGCCAAGTATTACACCAAGGGCTTGTGAAAAAGCAAGAAGCCCAGAATTAACAAAGCTTACCAGCATTACGGTGGTAGCGCTACTACTCTGAATTACCATCGTGACAAATGCCCCAACAACCAAAGCGAGATATTTGTTAGATGTTAATTTTTCAAGGATAGTTCTCATGCTATTTCCAGCCGTCACTTTCATTCCATCACTCATCATTTCCATTCCATACAAAAACATACCCATTCCACCTAGAAGGCCAGTTGCCAGCAAGAAGAATGAGATTGAATTTGCATCACCATCACCACCATAGAGAGTTCCTGTTAATACAAATAGTAAAATAGCAGCGGTTTTTAAAGTAAGCTTATTACGTATTGAATTCATGTAGTAAATATATATTATTATTTATTTGTTAATGAACTAATTATTTTTTGAAAATATTTTTTAAAACGTAAGAAATAATTTTTGGATTTTCTTTTAGTCGCCGAACAGAATAATCGAACCATGATTTTCCGTATGGGACATAGACAGTTATTTTATATCCTTTAGATTTTAATTGATTTAGGGTGTCGCCCATGGGAACACCAAATAAAACTTGAAATTCAAATCTATCTGGTGAAATATTATTATTTCTAATCCATTCTTCAAGTTTCCAAATCAAGCTTAAATCATGCGTTGCAAGACAAAGATAGCCCTTTCCATTAAAAATAGCTTGAGCTAATTTTTCAAAATTCTGATTTATTTGCAACCGATCTTTTATTGCAATTTCAGAAGACTCATTATATATGCCTTTGCATATCCGTAAATTCAAATTAGGACTGTCCAACTGTTTTATATCATCAAAACTTCGATATAGGTAAGCTTGAGTAACGGTACCTATTTTTGAATAATCTGATGATATTTCTTGATATATTTTATAAATATAATCAGTGTATTTTGAACTTTCCATATCAATGGTAATGCCAACATCATATTTTATTGCAGAATGAGCTAACTTCATCATTTGATCTCTGCAAAAAGAATAATCTAAATCTAAACCTAGATGTGTAAGCTTGACAGAAATTGTGCTATCTAATTTAGTATCAGCAATAGATTTTATTAGTTCTGAGTACTGTTTTCTTATTTGAATAGCCTCTTCTTTGGTTTTTATAAATTCGCCAAGAATATCAATAGTTGATGAGAATCCATCTTGATTTAGATTTTGAACTACAGTTAGTACATCTTGCGTTTTTTCACCTGCTACATAAGGCTTTGCAAATGGCCTGACCACCCATTTTGGAAGAAAGGGCATAACGCGAGCTAATATAGAATTTATAAGAGTCATGTCTTTATATAATTTAATCTTTCATTATAAAAGTCAACAAATGTAATTGTTTTTCAAATGATTTTTCTTTTTAAATAAAAAACATAATAAAATGGTCAAGTTTATCTTGACCATCCTTGAGGAAAAGCTCTAAATTATAAGTCTCTAAATAAATAAATTTATTTATGTATCGCGACTTCGGAACTATATTTGTTTTTATTTTCATTGGCATTGTGCTGATTTATTTGCCTTTGCTTATCCAAAAACTTCTTGCCCCAAACAACCCTAATCCCGATAAGCTTGCCACGTATGAATGTGGAGAAGAATCAGAAGGTTCTGCATGGGTTCAGTTCAATATCCGATTTTATGTTGTTGCTTTAATTTTTTTAATTTTTGATGTAGAGGTTGTGTTTCTTTTTCCATGGGCAGTTGTTTTTAATGATTTAGGGCTATTGGCATTTGTTGAAATGGGAATTTTCCTCCTTATTCTACTTGTTGGCCTTGCCTATGTATGGAAACGGTCTGATTTAGATTGGGTAAAATATAATGTAAAGTACGGTCGGGGTCGCTATTCAAGCTTAATTCAAAAGTCAAATACTTCTAAGGAATAAAAATGGGTGTATTAGAAAATAAATTTCAAGATAATGTAGTTGTTGCATCATTAGATAAGATTTTAGGATGGGCACGATCAACATCTCCATGGTATTTCCAATTTGGTCTAGCCTGCTGCGCAATTGAGATGATGGCTTCGGCCGCTAGTAGGCATGACCTTGAGCGAATTGGTATGATGCCACGGTCATCACCAAGACAAGCTGACGTAATGATTGTCGCAGGAACGGTTACAATGAAAATGGCGCTTCGAGTAAAAAAATTATACGAGCAAATGGCTGACCCTAAATATGTGATATCAATGGGTAGTTGCGCTACAAGCGGTGGTCCATATTGGCAGCATGGCTATCACGTATTAAAAGGAGTCGATTTAGTTGTTCCGGTTGATGTTTATGTACCTGGATGCCCACCAAGACCCGAAGCTTTGATAGAGGGATTATTAAAACTTCAAGAAAAGATACAAACCGAACGCCCTCTAACAAGAAAACTTGCATGACATCTATTGAAATAAAAGAGGCTCTTAAAAATCAGTTTGGTAAATCAGTAATGGAAAATGATGAATTACCAGAGAATCAAGTTGAGGTTAAAGGAGAGGAATGGTTGGATATAGCAACATTCATGAAGAATGACCCAAAGCTTTCTTTTGATCAGTTGGAATGTATAACAGGCATTGATACAGGAGAGGAAGGTCCGCTTCAGAGTCATTATAATTTACATTCAATGGAGCATCGCCATAAGATTGAGATTGTAATCAATCATGATAAGAATGAGCCCAAAGTTCCTTCAATTGAGAAGCTATGGCGAATCGGTGATTGGTTTGAAAGAGAAACTTATGACATGTTTGGTATTGAATATATTGGGCATAGAGATTTAAGAAGAATATTATGTCCAGATGATTGGGAAGGGTGGCCTTTGCGAAAAGATTATGAACCTCAAGAATCTTTTCATGGAATTGTAGTTCCAAAAATTAAGGAAGAAGAAGGATGGGAGTAGTACAGGGCGATCAAATGGTCCTCAATATTGGACCACAGCATCCTAGTACACATGGAGTCTTAAGGCTTGAAGTAACTACCGATGGGGAAATTGTTTCAAAAATTACTCCCCATTTAGGTTATCTACACCGCTGTTTTGAGAAACATGCTGAAAATGTAACCTATGAACAGGTTATACCCTTTACAGATAGATGTGATTATTTAGCTTCAATGAATAGCAATTTTGGATATGTTGTTGCCATGGAAGAATTAATGGGGATTGAAGCTTGTGAAAGAGTGCAATACATAAGAGTAATTATGGCTGAGCTAAATCGAATTGCGAGCCATCTTCTTGCGCTTGGAGTGTATGGCCTAGATATTGGAGCATTCACTCCTTTTTTGTATATGCTTAGAGATCGAGAGCGTATATTAGATATGTTTGAATATACATGTGGCGCTCGTCTCCTTTATAACTACATGTGGATTGGCGGCGTTTCTCATGACCTTCCCAAAGATTTTGAAAAAATTTGTATCGAATTTCTAGATTATTTTGAACCACAAATAGATGAATACAACAACTTGCTTACATATAATAAAATCTTCATCGAACGTACTGCGGATGTTGGTGTTATTCCCGCAGATGTTGCTATTAGCTATGGAGTATCCGGTCCAAATCTAAGAGGGTCGGGTGTAAAGTGGGACGTAAGAAAGGATGAGCCATATTCGATTTATGATCGATTTGAATTTGATGTTCCAACTGGAACAGGCAAATTTGGAACATTAGGTGATTGCTTTGATCGATACTGGGTTAGAATGCTTGAAGTAACTGAAAGTGTAAAAATTATTAGACAAGCTTTAAAAGATATACCTCAAGGAGATGTATTCGAAACGATGCCAAAAAAGATTCGACCTCCTGTTGGATCAGTCTATAGAAGGACTGAAAGCCCTAGAGGTGATTTGGGTTATTATATAGTTAGCGATGGAAAACCTTCACCTACTAGAGTAAAAATGCGATCGCCTGCATTTACAGCGCTATCATGTTTAGATGAAGTTTCAAGCGGGTGGATGATTTCTGATGTATTAGCTATTCTAGGGAGTCTCGATATTGTGCTAGGAGAAATTGATAGATGACTGTTGATTATCTTATTGAATGGTTCTCAGGTCTAATAAATATTCCTGTGATAACCTTTTTACTAGCGGTAACAATTGCCGGAATTCCACTTTTTGTCTTGATGGCTTTAAACGCAACCATTGCTGTGTATGTTGAACGAAAAGTTTCTGCTTTTATGATGGATCGTATAGGGCCAATGGGTCAAGGTCCTGGCTTGCATGCTGGCAAATGGGGTATTCTTCAGACAATTGCTGATGCTGTTAAATTGCTTATTAAAGAAGATACAATTCCCGCCTCCGCAGATAAATTGCTTTTTAAAATGGCTCCCTTTATAATTTTTATAGGCGCATTTTTAGGTATAGCTGCCTTGCCATTTAGTTCAGTGATTCAGGTAGTGGACTTCAATGTTGGAGTTTTTTATATAATTGCAGTTGGCTCTGTGGGTGTCATAGGTATTGTAATGGCAGGATGGGCATCAAATAATAAATGGTCATTGTATGGAGCAATGAGATCCGCTGCACAAATTATTAGTTATGAGATTCCAGCTGGCCTATCCATAATTATTCCAATCATGATGTCGGGAACCATGAATCTACAATCCTTGATTGAATTTCAATCAGGAACGGTTTGGGGCATTCTTCCTAACTGGATAATATTTAATAACCCCTTTAGTTTTTTAGCATTTTTTATCTTTTTCATTAGCGCGGTTGCTGAAACTAATCGCACGCCTTTTGATATCCCTGAAGCGGAATCAGAATTAGTGGCCGGCTGGATGACTGAATACTCAGGTTTTAGATGGGCAGTCTTCTTTTTAAGTGAATACGCAAACATGTTTGTTGTTAGCGGTCTTGCAGCTGCAGGTTTTCTTGGAGGTTGGCAGAGCCCTATACCGGGATTATTCAACTCACCTATTTGGGGACTGTTTTGGTTTACAGGAAAAATCATCTTCTTAATTTTTGTTATGATGTGGTTTAGATGGACTTTTCCTAGGTTGCGCGTAGATCAATTAATGCATGTCTGTTGGAAGGTATTTATTCCAATAGCGATGTTGAATATTTTTGGAGTTGGTATATGGAAATTAATTATAGGATAATTTATGTCTAGATATTTTTCAAATATTTATGATACCGTAAACACATTATGGACAGGGATGCAAATTACTTTTCGACATATGATCAATATTCGAAAAGATAATGTTACCCTTCAATATCCCGAAGAACGCTGGCCGAGACCTGAAAGAAATATTGGATTCAATCATGAAGATTATAATGTGATTCGTTCTAGGTTGCACGTTGATATTGACGATTGCATTGGTTGCTATAGATGTGAAAGAGCTTGCCCGGTAGATTGTATTAAAATTGAAACTATTAAGTCAGATAGAGGTGAAGACCTTCCAAAGGTAAAGCATACTGGTGTTACCTCAAACGGAACTAAGAAAGGATTTGTGGTAAGTCGTTTTACAATTGACATGTCAGAATGCTGTTACTGCAATTTGTGCACATACCCTTGTCCTGAGGAGTGTATTTTTATGGTTGGCGGACCAAATAGTTCAAAACACCCTATAGATTATGAGTTTTCCGAAGTGGATAGAAAAGATTTAATCTACCAATTTGCAAAAAAATTAACCCCGAACCAAAAAGACAGCCTAACCAAGGTAGATGAAAAGGTTGAGGCCTGATGGCTGATTTTACCTTCTGGTTTATCGTTACTCTAACTATAAGCTCTGCCTTAATGGTTGTTTCAAGCAAAAGCTTGGTCTATTCAGCGTACTCATTGCTATTTACGTTTATTGGCGTAACGGGGTTATATGTGTTTTTATGGGCTGATTTCTTAGCGGTAGTGCAGGTAGTGGTTTATGTTGGCGGTATATTGGTCTTAATTATTTTTGGCATTATGCTTACAAATAAAATATCTTCTGCTAATATAAGTCATACGTCAGTTCAAAAAAGGGCAGGTGTTTTTGTTGTGATTGGATTTATTGGAGTTTTAGGATATGTGATCTTTAATACCCCTTGGATCCAACTACCAAATACCGAACCGGTGGATACAACAAGAGCAATCGGGAATCTGTTAATGATAGATTATCTTTTGCCATTTGAAGCAGCTTCCTTCTTATTGCTTGGCGCATTGATTGGTGCGACAACCCTATCAAGGAAGGATGACTAATGGATAGCTTAAGTAACTATCTAATGGTTAGTGCTATCCTTTTTTCATTAGGCTTATTTGGTGTTGTTACACGTAGAAATGGGGTAGCGGTTCTAATGGGCGTAGAATTAATCCTTAATGCTGCAAATCTAAACTTTCTTGCTTTTGCTAGATTTGGTGGTATGAATATGTCGGGACATGTTTATGCTCTATTTGTCATCGTACTGGCCGCAGCAGAAGCTGCTGTCGCGCTAGCAATAATTATTAATATTTTTAATAATTTTAATACAATCAATATTGATGATGTAAGCGAGCTAAGGCAATGATCACTGGCAATTATATCACCGATGCCTGCTTGCTTATTTTATTTTTGCCATTAATTGCTTTTATTATTAACATTTTTTTTGGTAAACGACTTCCAAGGCAAGGGGATTGGGTCTCTGTAGGCGCGATACTTATAACTTTATTGCTTGCCCTTTCTCTTTTTATTGGCATGCTTTCAAATTGGGATTATAAGTTTTCTCATGAGGTTTATTTTTCATGGATTGACCTCGGCGCATTTAAGATTGACCTTGGGTTTTGGGTGGATAATATAACCATTGTAATGCTTTTAGTAGTCTCTTTGATTTCCAGTATGACACATATTTTTTCTCTTGAGTACATGAAAGGGGATATCCGCTACAATCGATATTATGCATATCTTGGACTATTTACATTTTCAATGAATGGAATTGTGCTGGCAAATAATTTAATGTCATTATATATATTTTGGGAATTGGTTGGTGTTAGTTCATACCTCTTGATTGGTCATTGGTTTGAAAAGCACTCCGCTGCCGATGCAAGTAAAAAAGCATTTCTAACAAATCGGGTTGGGGATATTGGTTTCTTTATTGGTATTATGATCATGTTTACTGCAATTGGATCATTTAATTTTCAACAACTTTTTGTAGGAGTGTCAAACGGATTAATTTCTGGTACATTATTAACACTTGCTGGTCTTGGTTTATTTATGGGAGCCGTTGGTAAATCATCTCAGTTTCCTTTGCATATTTGGCTTCCCGATGCGATGGAAGGACCTACCCCAGTTTCAGCTTTAATGCATGCCGCTACTATGGTTGCTGCAGGTGTCTATCTTACTGTCCGTCTTTTTCCATTATTTTCTGTTGAGGCATTGACAGTGATTGCTTACGTTGGTGGCTTTACAGCATTTTTTGCTGCTACAATTGCTATTACTCAAAATGACATAAAGAAAGTCTTAGCTTACTCCACTGTTAGTCAATTAGGCTATATGATTTTAGCTGTAGGCGTAGGAAATTATGTTGCTGCATTTTTTCACCTTCTAACCCATGCAATGTTTAAGGCATGTTTATTTTATGGATCAGGTTCAGTTATTCATGCTATGCACCATTCTCTACACGAATTACATGACCATGATACTGACCCTCAAGATATGAGAAATATGGGTGGCTTTAAATCAAAGATGCCGATTACAAGCCTTACAATGACAATAGCAACGCTTGCGATTGCTGGTGTCCCACTTTTTTCGGGGTTTTTATCTAAAGATGCTATATTAGCTGGAACGTTATCTTATGTTGAACATCACCCACAGCATTGGATTTTAGCTGTATTTGGTTTTGGTGCTGCAGCGATTACGGCCTTTTATATGTTCAGATTAATATTTTTAACTTTTTATGGTGAGCCCAAAATGCCAAAAGTGTTTGATGGAATTCATGAATCTCCAAAAGTGATGTCTTACCCATTAATTATTTTAGCAGCTTTGAGTGTTTTTATTTTTTACACATTACCCTATTTTAATCCTTTTTCAGATTATGGCTGGTTTACTAAGTTGATTAAGGCCACAAACTCTGCTGTTCCTGGAAATCCGACAGCCAAAGAGATCTACGATGGTGTTCATCATGCACACTATACCGCAATGGCCCTATCGCTAATCGTAGCTGCTCTTGGTATTGGCTTATCATTTATGATGTATTTCAAAAAGAAATTATCAGCAGAAAACTGGGCAAATAGATTTGGATTTCTGTATAAACTATCCTTAAATAAATATTATTTCGATGAAAACTATAATCGGTTTCTATATCAACCATTTTTAAGGCTATCTCAAGCTGTTGCCTATGTGGATTGGGATTTATATGATAAATATTTTATTAATGGGTTTGGTTACATAACAAAAATCTTATCAAAAATTACAGGCCGGCTTGATTATGATGGTCTTGATCAGACATTGGTTGATGGTATTGGGCGGACAGCGCATAGTGCTGGGAAAAATTTAAAAACGGTGCAAACAGGTCGATTGCAAAACTACATGCTCTTTGCATTAATTGGTGTTATCATAATTTTGGTTATTCAAGCAACCTAGAGATTTTATAAAGGAAAAGATATGGATCATTTACTCAGTTGGATTATTTGGCTTCCTATCATAGGTATGGGCATTATTACCCTAATTCCTAGAGATAGATCGAATTTGATTAAACAAACTGCCGCTTTAGTATCAGGTCTTCAGTTGATGCTTGCTATTTATCTTTGGAGGATTTTTGATGCAAGTAATGGCAATCTACAATTTATGGAGCGAGCAGAATGGATCCCTTCATTTAATATTACCTATATTTTGGGTGTAGATGGATTAAGCTTACCAATGGTATTTCTAATGGCACTGATTGGATTTATTGGTATTTTTGTTAGCTGGAACATTACTAATGCTGTGAAAGGGTATTTTGCACTTTTTTTACTATTAAATACGGGGGTAATGGGAGTCTTTTTAGCATTAGATTTTTTCTTATTTTATATTTTTTGGGAAGTCATGCTCTTGCCAATGTATTTCCTTATTGGTATGTGGGGTGGTCCGCAACGTGAATATGCAGCAATCAAATTTTTTATTTACACTTTATCGGGCTCCGTTTTAATGCTGATTGCAATTTTGGCTCTATACTTTACTTGTGGAAATACTTTTGATATGCTCTTATTGATGGAACGAGCACCAGTTGCCTTAAATGGAATGTTATGGTGGGGCATGAGCGCTATCAAAGTTATTTGGGTTTTATTATTTATTGGTTTTGCAATTAAAGTTCCAGTTTTTCCTTTTCATACATGGCTGCCCTTAGCGCACGTCGAAGCACCGACAGCAATTTCGGTTATTCTTGCTGGTGTATTATTGAAATTAGGTGTTTATGGAATGCTTAGAATCAATTATACAATGTTACCAGATGGTGTATTTTGGTTTGCTGGAGCACTTGCGGTATTGGGTTTAATTAATGTGATTTGGGGTGCGATGTGTGCTCTGGCTCAAAAAGATTTAAAAAAGCTAGTAGCATACTCCTCAGTGAATCACATGGGCTATACTCTTTTAGGTATGGCAGCGGTAATTGCAGCTTCTGAGATGAATGGAAGTAATCTTATCAGTGCTCAAGCGGGATTAGGGGGAGCAGTTTTTCAAATGTTTAACCACGGAACTATCTCTGCAATGTTATTTATTCTAGTAGGTGTTATATATGACAGAGCACACCACAGGGATATTGAAGGTTTTGGTGGCCTTGCAACGCAAATGCCAATCTATACTGCTTTTGTAGCAGTGGCCTTTTTTGCTGGTCTTGGTCTTCCTGGCTTTAGCGGATTTGTAAGCGAGGCAATGATATTTATTGGAGCTTTTCCAGTGTTTAAAGCGATTGTAATTATTTCAACTTTGGGCATACTTCTTAATGCTGCATATTTCCTATGGGCTTTTCAGAGAATGTTTTTTGGACCAGCAAATGAAAAATACAATGACATTCCTGAAATAAATAGAAGAGAAGTGCTTACTTTAATCCCTCTTGCGGTTATCACTCTTGTCTTGGGTGTGTATCCTAGACCTTTTTTAGATCTAATAGCTGCTACTCTGAACGTATTAATTGACTCAGTGGTATCATTTGGCGGACTTGCTGTGGCAATGTAAATAGGTAAGGGATGAATAATTTAAATAGTCTAGCATTCTTTTGGCCTGAGCTTATTTTAAGCGTTACTATACTTGTAGCTATCATTGCAGATCTCATTTATCTAAAGAAAGATTCTTATAAGGTTGCGTATTGGTCATTAGGGGGATTGTTTCTTACTTATTTTGCTATACGACTTCAGGATGCTACACCTACCACTCTCTTTATGGATACCGTTGCGCTGGATCCTTTTTCCCAATTCTTTAAAATACTAATTCTACTATCTACTGCTATTGTCATATTAATTAGTTTTATTTCTGGAGAGCTTAAAGAGTATAGATTAGGGGAATATTTTAGCATTATGACCATTATGACATTTGGTCTATTCTTGATGGTGTCATCTATTGATATTCTGATGGTGTACTTATCGATTGAGATTGTTTCTATAATGTCATTTTTTCTCGCTGGTTATCTCAAGCGAAAATCGACAAGCAATGAAGCCTCACTTAAGTATGTAATTTATGGTGCTTTCTCTTCAGGAATTATGCTTTATGGTTTGAGTTTGCTTTTTGGTCTTACCGGTTCAACAAATTTCTTTGAGATGCAATCTGCGATTGCAACCTTAGGCCCCGAATCAAATCTAGCCTTAACTCTTGCAACGGTTTTTATATTAGTAGGGTTTGGGTATAAAATCTCAGCGGTTCCTTTTCACTTTTGGACCCCGGATGTCTATGAAGGCTCTCCAACAACTATTACAGCGTATCTTTCTGTAGCCCCAAAAGCTGCAGGCTTTGCACTGATGATACGTTTTTTCAATCAAGTATTTGGCAGTATGTCTACAGGAACGATGGAGTCTTGGCTATCTATAAATAATCTACCATGGCCAGAATTAATTGCAATTCTATCTGCAGCTACAATGACGCTCGGTAATCTTGTAGCCATACAGCAAAATAATGTAAAACGAATGTTAGCTTATTCGAGTATTGCGCATGCCGGCTACATGATGATGGCGCTCCCTTTAATGTCAAGTTCTTCAATTGAAGGTATTATGATGTATTTGATCATGTATTTATTTATGAATCTTGGCGCCTTCTTAGTCGTGATATATGTTAATGATCAAATAGGAGGTGAGGAGTTTAGTCACTTTGATGGGTTAGGCTGGAAGATGCCATTTATTGGAATCACTATGACCTTATTCATGGTTGCGCTGACTGGACTTCCTCCAACCGCAGGGTTCATAGGTAAATTTTATATTTTTGCAGCCGTAATTGAAGCAGGATCTAAATTTTATTGGTTAGCCTTTGTGGGTGTGATTAATAGTGTTATTTCGCTCTATTACTATATTAGGGTCGTTAGGCATATGTATCTTTCTGGAGAGCGAAGCGATGAAATTATCAATCCTTCATCTAAGCTTACTGTAGCTCTCCTTCTGGTTTTAGCTATCCCGAGTTTCATTTTTGGGTGGTATTTTAGCCCGGTTGCTGAATGGATATCACGATCTACCATTTTATTTCATGGTATGTAATAAAATGATGAGGGGTAAAATTGGCTGATATAAGCATTAGAAAAGGTCACAATATTCAAATCTCAGGACAACCTGAAAATATTGCAGTCAAAATTAAATCACCAAATCTAGTAGCGCTTAAACCTTATCAGTTCAAAGGGATAAAACCTAAGCTTCTCGTCAAAGAAGGTGATTCAGTAAAAATCGGCTCACCACTTTTTAAATGTAAATCTAATGATCAAATTTCCTTCCCTTCGCCCGGAGGAGGTAAGGTAAAAAATATTGAATATGGTGAAAGAAGGCGAATTGAAAAAATTGTCATTGAACTATCTGAAAAAGAAGAAGTAGAAACAGGTAATTCTTACAAATTAGATGAAATAGATTCGTTAAGCCCTGAATCAGTTAAATCTACCCTGGTTGATGCTTCCATGTTTTCATTTATTCGCCAAAGACCGTTCAATAATATTGCCGATCCAAAATCATCGCCTCGTGACATTTTTATTTCAGGATGGAATACTGCTCCCCTATCAGTTAATCTTGATTTAGCGCTTAGGGGACGCCGTGCCCATTTTCAAGCTGGAGTAAAGATCCTTGATAAGTTAACAACTGGAGATGTTCATCTTTCCTATAATGAGAATACAGTTTCCGATACGTTATTAGATCTTGAAAGTGTTATTAGTCATACGGTATCAGGTCCGCATCCCGCCGGAAATGTTGGCGTTCAAATTCATCATATTTCACCTATAGGCCCCAATGATCATGTGTGGATCGTGAGCGCTCAAGATGTAGTTAGAATTGGAAGTTTTTTTCTAACCGGTGAACTAGATACTACATTATTTATTACAATTGGCGGACCAAGTGTCAACCAACCAACCCATATAAAATCAAGACTTGGAGTCGAGATAAAACCTTTATTAGACGAAAGACTAAAAGAAGGAGAAAATCGGATCATATCTGGAGATGTATTAACTGGTAATAAAATAGACATAGATGACTTTTTAGGTTTCTTCGATTCTAGTATTTCAGTAATTCAAGAAGGAGGTGAGCGTGAATTTATGGGTATGCTTCGACCCGGCACAGCTTCTTCACGCTATAGCTTAACCAATGCGTTTTTTGGGTCGTTGACCGGAGGATACAATTTTAATACTCTAAAAAATGGTAGCGAGAGATATATGGTGCCAATTGACTCATGGGAAGATGTTCTTCCTATGGATATTTTACCCAACCCTCTTTATCGCGCTATTCTTGTTGAGGATATTGAGGAAATGGAGCAGTTAGGTATTTTTGAATGCGATGAAGAAGATTTTGCTCTTTGCAGTTTTGCCTGCCCAAGCAAGATTGACCTTGGTAAAGCCATTCGAGATGGGCTCAATCTTATTGAGAGTGAATTATAAATGTTAAATTTTCTTCAAAATCTATTAAATAAGACTAAACCTCATTTTGAAGAAGGTGGAAGATTTGAAAAACTTTATCCCATCTTTGAAGCTACAGATACAATTCTTTTTTCTACCGATGAGGTAACTGAATCTGGGCCACATATTCGTGATAGTATTGATACGAAACGAATAATGATTTTGGTGGTTATATCATTATTACCCCTCTATTTATTTGGTGCGATGAATATTGGTTATCAGAATGCAATAGCAATGGGACTAGAAAGATCAAATTGGCAGAATTTCTGGTTTGGCTTTGGAAAGATTCTGCCCATCATCGCTATAACATTTGCTTCAGGAGCATTTTGGGAGCTTATTTTTGCAGTTGTTAGAAAACACCCAGTGAGTGAAGGATTTTTAGTGACCTGCGCATTGATTCCACTAACCATGCCACCCAATATTCCTTTATGGCAGATTTCTATTGCAACAACCTTTGGTATAGTAATTGGAAAGGAAATTTTTGGCGGCGTTGGGATGAATATATTCAATCCCGCACTATTAGCCAGAGTATTTATATTTTTTACATATCCAACTAAGATTTCCGGTGATAAAGTATGGGTTCTAGGACCTGATGGCTATTCAGGCGCAACCGCACTATCTATACCTGCAAGCGAACTGGGTCAAGATGCTTTATCAATGCTAAATAGTGTAACTCAATTTGATTATTCTTGGTGGAATCTTTTTTGGGGCTGGGTACCTGGATCAATAGGAGAAACCAATAAGCTACTTATTATTCTTTCTGCAATTTTCTTGATATATATCAAGATAATAAATTGGCGTGTTATTTTTGGGGCCGTAATAGGGTTGGTTTCGATGGCGCTTATAACAAATCTATTTTCTCCTTTTTCAACTAACTCTATGTTTACAATTCCGCCACAATACCACTTAGTCATGGGTAGTTTTCTATTTGGAACAGTTTTTATGGCTACAGAACCCGTTACCGGTTGCCATACAAATCAAGGCAGATGGATATATGGAATATTATTTGGTTCTTTAACTGTGATAATTCGCTCCATTAACCCTGCATATCCGGAAGGTGTTATGCTTTCAATATTATTTGTTAATGCATTTGCTGCTCTAATTGATTGGTTCGTCATTCAGTCAAATATTAATCGACGAAAAGCGCGACATGCATAGTAATCGTTATACATTAATTTTTACCACCTTAATCACAATGATACTTGCTTTTGTATTGTCATCAGCATACTCCTCTCTTGAGGATATTACCATAAGCAATATTCAAGCAGATATTAAAAAAAATATTTTGAGTTCGTTGGGTTTTACGCCATCTAGTGAAGCTCCATGGACCACAGAAAACGTGGAACAGATTTTTAACGAATCAATAGTTTCGTTTGTGATTGATAAATCAGGTAACGTTATTCCAGGTAAGCTACCTCAAGATATTGACCCTAAAGTTGACACAGACCTTTATCCTTTATATAAAAAAATTGTGGATGGAAAAGTAGATGGATTTGCTATTCCTATTTCAGGAAAAGGGTTGTGGGGAACCATGTATGGATATTTTTCTATTGAACCCGATGGCGCTACGGCCAAGGGTATCACTTTTTATAGACACATTGAAACGCCTGGCCTTGGGGCCGAGGTTGACAAGCCTTGGTTTCAGCAGAATTTTGTTGGAAAAAGATTTATTGATAATCAAGGAAATCTGATTGGTATTCAAACTGTAAAGGGTGTGGTTGATGAGTCATCTGATGAAGCCTACCATCAGGTTGATGGGATAACTGGTGCAACAATGACTTCCAGGGGGTTAAATCAATTTTTATTAAAAGATTTAAAATATTATAACCCTTATTTTGAACAAATAAGAAAGAATATCAGAAGCTAATGGCAATACTTAGTAAATCATCAAAAAGAGCTGTTTCTGATCCATTAATGAGTAATAATCCGATTAGTTTACAAGTTTTGGGAATTTGTTCAGCGCTTGCAGTTACTACAAAGTTAGATATAGCGCTTGTGATGACGCTAGCGGTTATTGCTGTACTGTGCGTTTCAAACACTATCATATCACTACTAAGAAACCTAATTCCATCAAAAGTAAGAATTATTGTTCAGCTATCCGTTATTGCATCGATGGTGATATTAACAGACCTTGTTTTACAAGCCTATATGTACGACATCAGTAAGCAGTTAAGTGTATTTGTTTCCCTAATTATCACTAATTGTATAATCATGGGAAGAGCAGAGGCCTTTGCAATGCAAAATGGACCTTGGAAGTCATTTTTAGATGGGCTCGGCAATGGATTAGGGTACGGTATGATTCTGATCGCAGTTGGCTTTTTTAGAGAGCTTTTAGGAAGCGGCACTATTTATGGTTTTAAAGTGATTCCAGAATCGATGTACGCTGCTGGATATGAGAATATGGGATTGATGGTTTTAAGTCCTGGTGCTTTTATAATACTTGGATTAATTGTTTGGGCACAAAGAATTATTGGAAAAGTTGAGCAGGAATAGAAGATGGAACATTATTTAAGCTTAATAACTAAAGCGGTTTTTGTTGAAAATATTCTCTTAGCTTATTTTCTTGGTATGTGTTCGTTTTTGGCGGTTTCTAAGAAAGTTGATGCATCAATTGGTCTTGGATTTGCCGTAATCTTTGTTTTGACAATTACTGCACCTGCTAATTGGTTCATTTACAGTTATCTTTTAGGTGATGGCGCCTTAGCCTGGCTAGGCTTTCCTGATGTTAATTTAAGTTTTCTTAAACCAATCGTCTTTATTGCTGTGATCGCAGCGATGGTACAGTTGGTAGAAATGGTAATTGATAAATTTTCTCCTTCGCTATACCAAAGCCTAGGAATCTTTCTTCCATTAATTGCGGTTAATTGCTCCATATTAGGTGGATCATTATTTCTTGTTGAACGCAATTATACATTAATGGAATCTATCGTTTTTGGTTTTGGATCTGGGCTAGGATGGTTTTTAGCTATTGTAGCTATGGCATCAATACGCTACAGATTACGCTATTCTAATGTGCCGACTAACCTTAGGGGTGTTGGTATAACAATGCTATTAACCGGTTTGATATCTATTGCATTTATGTCATTTGGGGGAATTCAATTATGATAACCGCCTCAACCTTATTAAGCGTAGCTATTTTTAGTGGTGTAATTTTAATCCTTGTTTTAATGTTAAATTTTGCAGAGTCTAAACTACTTCCCCAGGGAGATGTTTCGGTTAACATAAATGGAGAGGATGATAAATCCTTAAAGGTTAGACCAGGCTCTACACTTTTATCTGCGTTAGCAACAGAAAATATCTTTTTACCTTCGGCCTGCGGAGGTGGCGGTACATGTGCTTTGTGTAAATGTCAGGTAAATGAAGGTGGTGGTGAAATACTACCTACTGAAAAAGGACATATTAGTAGAGCCGAAGCAAAAGAAAATTGGCGCCTAGCTTGTCAGGTAAAAATTAAAGAAAATATGAAAGTTCATGTGCCTGATGAGATATTTAATATTCAAAAATGGGACTGTACTGTCAGATCCAACAATAATGTTGCAACCTTTATAAAAGAATTGATTTTAGAGCTTCCTAAAGGTGAAAATTTAAATTTTACTGCAGGCGGATATATTCAAATTGATATTCCTGAATATCATCAATTAAGTTTCAAAAATTTCAATGTAGAAAAAGAATATCATGATGACTGGGATAAGTTTAAGATTTGGGATGTAGTTGCTAATAATGATGAGGATTGTTTTAGAGCTTATTCAATGGCAAACCATCCCGCTGAAGGCAATATAATTATGTTAAATGTAAGGATCGCCACTCCACCACCTGCGTTATGGGATCAGGTGCCACCTGGCATAGCATCCTCCTATATTTTTAATCTAAAAAAAGGTGATAAAGTCACGATATCTGGACCATTTGGTGAATTTTTTGCCAAAGATACAGACCGGGAGATGCTTTATTTGGGTGGTGGCGCAGGTATGGCTCCAATGAGAAGCCATCTCTTAGATCTTCTTGATACTAAAAAGACCGATCGCAAGATTACTTTCTTTTATGGAGCTCGATCAGTAAGAGAAATGTTTTATCATGATGATTTTCTCAAGCTTGAAAAAGAATACCCAAATTTTAAATATATCGTTGGCCTATCTGAACCTATGCCTGAAGATAATTGGAAAGGCCCTACTGGATTTATCCATAACGTTGCCATGGAAGAATACCTTAAAGATCATGATGATCCATCTGAAATAGAATATTACATGTGCGGACCGCCAATGATGATTGATGCATGCGATAAAATGCTTTATGATCTTGGAGTTGAGCGAGATATGATAGCATATGATAGTTTCGGTTAATAAAACTCAGCTCATATTTTTTCAAGTAAGAGGATTTCTCTGCTTACTTATTCTAGCTTCCCTTTTTGGCTGTAGCAGCCCCAAAAAATATCTAGATATTGCTGGACCTGCAATGGGAACATTTTATACAATTCGTCTAGTTCCTCAAAGAGGTTTAATTCCTGAAATGAACCAAATTAAGACCCAGGTTGATTCAATACTGAATTCAATTAATCAACAAATGTCAACCTATGTTGCGAATAGTGAAATATCGTTATTTAATAAAATACCAACTAACTCAGCAATCGTTATTTCTCATGAATTCAAACAAGTAATTAACCGCTCATTGCATTGGTCTAATCTTTCAAAAGGCGCATTTGATATTTCTTCACTCCCGCTTAGCTCAACATGGAAAAAAGGTAAAGCAGACAGAGAATATGATGAAATCTGGCAACCTCCTACTGATCTTGAAATTACACTAGCCAAGGATAGGGTTGGTTATGATAAGATAAAATTAGCGCAAAACTCTCTTATTAAATCACAAAAAGGACAAGAGTTAGATGTAAATGCCATTGCTAAAGGCTGGGGCGTAGATCGTTTATTCAATTTTATAAAATCTATTGGATATCAAAACTTCATGATTGAAATTGGAGGCGAAGTTAGGGTTTTGGGAAAAAATAACAGAGGTAAAGCTTGGCGAATTGGTATCGATTCGCCCAAGCCTAGTATTCAGCCTGGTGAAAAAATTATTGCAGTTGTTCCAATAATAAATAAGGCAATGGCTACATCAGGAAATTATAGGAATTTTTATGAATTCGATTCATCTAAATTTTCCCATATAATTGATCCAAGAACTGGTTATGCAATCGAATCTAATATATCATCAGTAACCGTTGTAGCCGCCACTTGCATGGATGCAGATGCTATTGCTACCGCATTAAATGTGATGTCTTTAGAATCGGGTAAGGAGCTAGTTGAAAGCCTCGATGAAGTAGAGGCATATTGGGTTATAAATAAAAATGAACAATTTCAAACAGTTCAGTCTTCTGGGATGAAGGTAGATTCTGGCTTTTGAGAAGGATCATCGCAATTTCCGCCATCAAGACAAACACAATTTTCTGCAACACCGCCACATGAACCTTGTAAAGGTTTATTATTAAAAATAATTCCAATAGACATTCCAGCGATTGCCATACCTATCACAATGATCGTTAGTAAAAATTCCATACCTTAATTTAATTCAATAAATTGATATAATTCCTGCATCAATAATTAGGAAGAATCGCTCTACAGTAATTAAATTTCATTTATTCATTAACCAAAAAATATCAAATAATATTATGAAATTAATAACTACAATAATTTTATCTATTACCAGCCTTACCGCTGGCTCAACTGGAGCTCCCCATTTAGAAGGAGGAGAATTGTCGATTCTTTGGGTGATTCCCTTTGCTGGAATTCTTCTATCAATTGCTATATTTCCTTTGATTGCTCCCGATTATTGGCATCATAATTTCGGTAAGATATCGGCATTTTGGGCCACACTTTTTGTCCTACCATTTATTCTTTCGCAGGGACTAGCAATAACTATATATGAAGTTTTACATGTGGGGTTACTTGAGTATATCCCTTTTATTATTCTATTATTAGCGCTTTTTACTATTTCCGGTGGTGTTCAATTAACAGGTTCCTTAGTAGGGACACCCATCATGAATACTACAATCATATTTGTGGGTACTCTGCTGGCAAGCTGGATGGGAACCACAGGCGCAGCTATGCTGCTTATTCGACCACTTTTGCGAGCAAATAAGGATAGAAAATATAAAGTTCATGTGGTGATATTTTTTATTTTCTTGGTTGCGAATATAGGAGGATCATTAACCCCATTAGGTGACCCGCCTTTATTTTTAGGTTTTCTTAAAGGTGTAGATTTCTTTTGGACCACTAAAGCAATGTTTATACCTATGCTGTTTATGGTAGCGTCCCTTGTTATAATTTTTTATATCTATGATACAATTCAATATAAAAAAGAAGGCGAATTACCAACTGCTACTAGCAGGGAAAAGATAGGGTTGAAAGGGTCGTTTAACTTATTATTAATTCTTGGCGTTGTAGGTTCTGTATTATTAAGCGGTTTTTGGAAACCTCATATTGAATTTACCGTTTATCATGTTCATGTTGAGCTTCAGAATATTATTAGAGATATTTTGTTATTGTGTCTTGCCTATGCAAGCTGGAAATACACTGCAAAAGAGATTCGAGAAGCAAATGAGTATACTTGGTTTCCTATCCAGGAAGTGGCTAAACTTTTTGCTGGTATTTTTATTACAATTATACCGGCAATTGCAATTCTTAAAGCAGGAACAGAGGGTGCCCTCGCAGCTATCATTAATTCTGTTTCTAGCGATTCTGGACCAGTGAACCATATGTATTTCTGGTTAACGGGGATTTTATCCAGTTTCCTTGATAACGCACCTACGTATCTAGTATTTTTTAATACAGCTGGGGGTGATGCTCAGGTTCTTATGGGTGAATTGTCACAAACCCTTCTGGCAATTTCAGCTGGAGCAGTCTTTATGGGGGCAAATACTTATATAGGAAATGCCCCTAATTTTATGGTCAAGTCTATTGCGGAATCTTCAGGGATAGAAATGCCTTCCTTTTTTGGCTATTTTCTCTATTCTTTAGTTATTCTATTTCCACTATTTGCTATAGTCAGTTTATTATTTTTTTAGGATGAGAATATCTAAAGTAACTACTAAGTCTGGAGACAAAGGAAAGACAAGCCTAGGCAATGGAGAAAGAGTATCTAAATCTCATCCATTCATAATTCTCTTAGGTGATATTGATGAGCTTAATTCTCAAATTGGTAGCGCAATAACTGTTTGTAAAGCAGAAACTGTTATTAGTGATCTACAATCAATACAGCAGGATTTATTTAATCTAGGAGGGGAAGTATCTGTCCAAAGCTCAGAAACGATGTTAATTGGTGAAAGTAGAATAGAATTTTTAGAGGAAAGAATAGATGAGTATAATCAAAGTCTCAAGCCGTTGAAGGAGTTTATTCTACCGGGCGGTGATGAATTTTGTTCACGTATACACCTAGCTAGGTCAGTATGCAGAAGAGCAGAACGCTCTTGTGTTGAAATTATAGATTCTATTAAAGAAAATAAAACTTGGTTGCCTTATTTAAATCGTCTTAGTGATTATTTATTTGTCCTTGCGCGCTATATTTCCTCTGAACGTGGCGCTGAAGAAATACTTTGGGATAGGGAAATATAAACCCCTTCATTCCTTAGTATTAATTCATAAAAAATTCATAAATTCTAGGTCTTATAAAATTATGTTAGACTGGAAAAAGTTAAATCAAAAAATTCTTAGCTCAAGTAGAATTGTGCTATCCACTCACCAAAACCCTGATGGAGATGGGTTGGGCAGCGCATCTGCTATGTATCACTATATCAAAAGCCTAGAAAAAGATTGTAAGATTATTCATATTTCTGATTTTCCTAATCAATATGATTTTTTAAACCAGAATAATATCATTGAAACATATAATGAAATAGATCATGATGAGTGGATGCTAACCGCTGACCTTGCATTGATTTTTGATATAGGAGACTATGGTAGGTTGGGAGTATTGGGTAATAAATTGAATAATAATAATATTTATACCATAAACATTGATCATCACCCCAATCTAAATGATGGGCGTTTTAATGATAATTATGTCAATATTGATGCTGCGGCTACCGGTGAGATGGTTTATGATTTTTTGATAGATAATAATGTCAATTTGAATGAACTACTGGCTCAAGGAATTTATACTGCTGTTATGACAGATACAGGATCATTTAGGCATAATAATACGAATCAAAAAAGTCATAAAATTGCTATGGATTGCATTGATTATGGAGTTGATAATTCAAAGATATATCAATCTATTTATGAGAATAGATCAAAAGCGCAAGTTGCTTTATTGGCAAAGGTGATTGATAATTTAAAATATCATAGCAATGGTCAGATAGCTTCCTTTATAGTTTCCAGAGAAATGGTTGAAAGCAGCGGCGCAATTCCTCAAGATATTGATGGATTTACTGATTTTGTTAGAACTATTAAAGGCGTTGAGATTTCAATTATGGTATATGAAAGCGATTCTAACAGATGTAGAATCAATTTTCGTTCTAAGGGAAAGTATAGAATCAATGATATCGCTAAATCATTTGGCGGCGGCGGTCATAAATTTGCAGCTGGAGCAATGGCTGATGGCGCATCAGAAATTGTTTTACAACAAGTAGTGGATCAGACCAAAGATGCTATTATTAAACAGCATGGAGCTAGCAGTTAGTGAAAATTCTTTTAGCAAAGAATGCAGGTTACTGTTTTGGAGTTCGTGATGCTGTTAATATGGCTTATGATACAGCAGAAGAATATGGTGACGTTTATATGCTAGGCCATATAGTACATAATGAAAATGTTGTGGGTGACCTAGATAAAGCAGGCGCTAAAGTTGTTGATTCCTTAGATGATGTTCCCAATGGACGACCAGTATTGCTTCGAGCGCATGGTACCCACGTAGATACGTGGGAAGAAGCTAAGAAAAAAAATATGAATATTGTTGATGCTACCTGCCCACTTGTAAGAGATATTCATGATGAAATAAAAGAATTAGAATCCGATGGAAGAAAAATTATTATTATAGGTGATCATGGGCATGATGAAGTGGTAGGTATTGCGAGCCAAGTGAAAGACCCTGTAGTTGTAGCAACGACTGAAGAAGCAAAGAATTTGAGAAAAACAAAACGCGCTGGAATTGTTAGTCAATCTACGCAAACTATTGAGAACGTTCAGGAGATAGTCAATATACTTATGAGTAAAGTTGTTGATTTGCGCTTTATTAATACAATTTGTTATCCTACAAAAAGAAATCAGGAGCAAATAAAAGAACTATCTGAAAAATGTGATGTTATGATTGTTATTGGTTCTTTTACGAGCGCTAATTCAAAACGCTTAACCGATTTATCAAATCAGCGGAATAAAAGATCTTATCAGGTAACATGCGCTGTAGAAATTGATGAAAAATGGTTGGAAGATTGTGATACTGTGGGAATATCTGCTGGAGCGAGTACCCCAGATAATATAATTAAAGAAGTTGTTGAAAGAGTTAAAGACATTGGAAATGTCAAAGAGGAGGAGATTTATGCCTAAACAAGGATCTTTTGAAGTAAAAGTTGGCCTAGCTGAGATGTTAAAAGGTGGTGTAATTATGGATGTGATGAATGCCGAGCAGGCCAAGCAGGCAGAAGAGTCAGGCGCAGCTGCGGTGATGGCATTAGAAAGAATACCTGCTCTTATAAGAGAAGAGGGTGGAATTGCTAGAGCAAGCGATCCTAAGATGATTAAAGAAATCCAGGCATCTGTATCAATTCCCGTAATGGCCAAGGTTCGCATTGGGCACTTTGCTGAAGCTCAAATTCTTGAAGCGCTTGAAGTTGATTTTGTCGATGAAAGTGAAGTGCTTACACCAGCTGATGAGCATAATCATATTTGGAAACATGATTTTAAAGTTCCATTTGTATGTGGTTGTAGAGATTTAGGCGAAGCATTAAGGAGAATAGGTGAGGGTGCAGCTATGATCAGAACGAAGGGGGAACCTGGAAGCGGAAATATTGTTGAAGCGGTAAGGCATATGCGTCAAGTCCAAGGTGAAATAAAAAAATTAACGATAATGGATCAGGACCAGTTAATGGCTACTGCAAAAAATTTGGGAGCTCCTTTTTCATTAATACAGCAAGTTGCTAAGCTTGGAAAGCTTCCAGTGCCCAATTTTGCAGCAGGAGGTATTGCTACACCAGCTGATGCTTCTTTAATGATGCAGCTTGGAGCAGAAACAATTTTTGTTGGGTCAGGAATATTTATGAGTGATGACCCGGTACCCCGAGGGAAGGCAATCGTAGATGCGGTAACCTATTACAATGATGCTGAAAAATTAGTTGAAATATCTACTGGATTGAAATCAGCAATGAAAGGCGTAGATATATCAGAGATTCCTGAAGGTGAAAGAATGCAGGAGAGAGGTTGGTAAATACCAATATTCTGAATCTATGATAGGAGTATTAGCACTACAGGGTGATTACGAAAAGCATATAAGAATATTGAAAGAAATCAATATTTCATCTGTTGAAATTAAATACCCAGATCAATTAAAAAATATTGATGGGTTGATTATACCAGGTGGCGAGTCAACAACAATGAGCGATTTAATGAAGAGGGTTAATTTTCAAAAACATTTAATAAAATTTTCCCAAGAAAAACCGATAATGGGTACTTGTGCAGGTTTAATTATGATGAGTAAAACTATTCAAAACGATGACCAAATAGATCCTCTGGGTATTTTAAATATTGAGGTAAATCGCAATGCTTATGGACGCCAAGTAAATTCTTTTATGGATGTTATTGATATTGAGCTTGATGATAAAATCCATCAAGCTGAAGTGCTATTTATTCGCGCTCCAAAAATAAGTAAAGTAGGTAAATCGGTTAGTGTAATTAGTAAATATAATGATGATATTATAGCCGTAAGGTCTGGAATGCATTTTGGATTCACTTTCCATCCTGAATTAAACAAAATTACGTTTTTACACCATTACATTTTTTCAAAAAATATGAATTTTCATAAAGAGAATAATGCAGCTTAAAATATTACCGACAATAAAATCCCCAGATGATCTGCGTAAGCTAAATAAGGATCAGCTTCTTCAGTTAGCTGATGAGCTTAGGCATTTTACAATAGAAACAATCACTGAAATTGGGGGGCATCTTGCGCCAACCCTAGGGGTGATAGAGTTGACTATTGCACTACATAAAGTATTTAACACGCCTGAGGATAAAATTATTTGGGACGTTGGTCATCAAGGGTATGCACATAAAATATTAACCGGAAGATTAGATAAGTTCAACACGATTAGAAGAATGGGCGGATTAAGTGGATTTTTAAAGATAAGCGAGAGCGAATATGATGCTTTTGGCGCTGGTCATGCTTCAACTTCTATCTCTGCTGGCGCTGGCATAGCTGAAGCCCAAAAACATAATGATAAAGATTTTCGTGTTGTATCAGTAATTGGCGATGGTTCTATGACAGGTGGCTTAGCTTTTGAAGCGATGAACAATGCGGGTCATTTAAAAACTCCTATGCTTGTTGTATTAAATGATAATGAAATGTCAATCAGTCCTAATGTTGGCGCACTAAATACATATCTAACAAAGATTGTAACAAATCCATTATACAATCAAATTCGCACTGAGATTTGGGAGGTAGCTGGCAAAATAACTTTTGGTAAAAAAACAATTCAAAAAATCTTACGAAGAATTGAGGAGAGTTTAAAAACTTTCCTAGTACCAGGAATGCTTTTTGAAGAACTTGGTTTTAGGTATTTTGGACCTATTGATGGCCATGATTTACCTGAGCTCATAAGAACCTTAGACCGAATAAAAGATTTAAAAACCCCTGCGTTATTGCATATTCTAACCAAAAAAGGGAAAGGTATGGTCACGACTAGCGATAATAATCATGATTATTATCTGGATGCTGTCAAATTTCATGCTGTAAAACCTAATGGCAAGGCAAAGGAAAAAGTTGAAGAAAATAATTCTTTACCCCAAAAAGCACCTGTATTTCAGGATGTATTTGGTTCAATTGTTTGTGAGATTGCTCGCAATAGAAAAGATACAGTTTGTATCACTGCGGCAATGCGAGAAGGAACAGGTCTGGTTCCATATGCCAATGAATTCCAAAGTAGATACTATGATGTAGGAATAGCAGAAGGTCATGGCGTTACTTTTGCTGCGGGTCTTGCAACTCAAAATATTCGTCCTATTGTTGCCATTTATTCTACTTTTTTACAAAGAGCCTATGATCATATTATTCATGATGCCGCTATACAGCATTTGCCTGTTATATTTTGTATGGATCGCGCAGGAATTGCTGGAGAGGATGGGCCAACTCATCATGGCGCACTTGACATCGCATACTTAAAATGCATTCAAGGTATCATTGTAACTGCTCCAAAGGATGGGAATGAGCTTAGGCATTTACTTTATACAGCTTTGGATTATACCAAAGGACCATTCTCAATTCGCTATCCAAAAGCTTCTTCAGAAAACTTTGATGAAAAAGGTCAGGCCGAGTTATTACCAATTGGGAGCTGGGAAGTGTGTCGAAAATCAACAGGTAATACCGTGATATTAGCAGTTGGAGCTCAGGTGTTTGATGGAATTGAGGCTGCAAAAAATCTATCAAAACAAGGAATAGAATGTGAAGTCGTTAATTGTAGATTTATTAAACCAATGGATAAGGATTATTTGCAATCAATTCTTGAAAGATTTGACAATGTAATTACGATTGAAGAAGGCGTTAAAACAGGTGGTTTTGGTGAAAGCGTAGCTGCTTGGCTTGCCATTAATGGATATAAAGGTAGTGTAAAAATAATTTCACTGCCGGATGAATTTGTTGAACACGGCCCAAGAGATTTACTTCTTGAAAAATGGGGAGTAGATCAAAAAGGAATTGAAGATATTATTCTTAATCAGAACGAATCTATAAAGTTACAATACTAATCTAATGAGCTCACTCTTTCTTGTAATTATTGGTTTTTTAGCTTTTTTTACTGGTTACAAGATATATTCAAGATATATTGCCTATAATCTTTTTGATATAAATGATCAATCAGTAGAACCTCCTTCAAAAAGCATGAAGGATGGTGTAGACTACTATCCAACAAAAAAACATATTTTATTTGGTCATCACTTTACTTCAATCGCAGGCGCAGCTCCAATAATTGGTCCTTGCGTTGCAGCATATTGGGGATGGCTACCTGCTCTGCTATGGATTTTATTTGGAACTGTATTTATGGGGGCCGTTCATGATTTTGGCTCACTGGTGACAAGCGTCAAGGAAAAGGGTCGTAGTATTGCAGATATAGCTTCATTTACAATCAGCAAGCGTGCTCGATTGATGTTTTTAATCTTTGTATTGTTATTAGTTTGGTTAGTTCTAGCTGTTTTTGCTATGGCTATTGCCGATCTTTTTGTTTCTGTTCCTAGTTCAGTTATTCCTATCAATGTTCAAATAATAATTGCTCTTGTAATGGGTGTTCTTTTAAATAAAAAAAATGCGAATGGGTTGATACTATCAATCATATCCGTAGCACTTCTTTATTTTTTCGTCTGGGTGGGTTCAAATAACCCAATCATACTAAGCAACACCCTTTCAGCGGTAGAATTAAAAAATGTATGGATAATTCTATTATTTATCTATTCAGCTATAGCTAGCCTTCTTCCTGTTTGGGTTCTTCTTCAGCCAAGAGACTATATAAATAGCCATCAATTATTTATAGGATTAGGTCTGCTTTTTTTGGGTGTTTTTGTAGCTCAGCCTGTGGTTACAGCTCCAGCTATTAGGTCTTTATCAGAGCCGAACACACCAAGCTTATTTCCACTTTTATTTGTAACTATTGCCTGTGGTGCAATCAGTGGGTTTCATGGCTTAGTTGCTTCTGGAACATCTTCTAAGCAGTTAGAGTATTTATCCGATTCGCGAATGGTTGGATATGGAGGAATGATTGGAGAAGGTACGCTAGCTCTTATATCTACTATAGCTGCTGTAGCAGGAATTTCTCTTGTAGGTCAATGCAATTTACCTTCTGTTGGTTACGTAGCAGATCTTGATTGGTCTCAATATTACGATACATGGGAACATGCTAGTGGAAACAAAGCTGCAGCTTTTGTATTGGGTGGGGGTGCACTACTAACATCTTTGGGAATTTCGGAATCTTTTGCAAATACCTTAATGGCAGTTTTTGTGATTTCTTTTGCCGCTACAACATTAGATACCGCAACAAGGATTCAGCGCTTTATTCTAGATGAATTTGGTAAGGCAACCAGAATGCATTTTCTTTCAAATAGATTTTTTGCTACCCTAGTAGCGGTAATACCTGCTATGATGATGGCTTTTTGGAATATAACAGATCCATCATCTGGTGTCTCGAGGCAAGCAGGTTGGGTTTTATGGCCTATTTTTGGAGCAAGCAATCAAATGTTAGCTGCGCTCACATTAATGGTTCTAACTTTGTATTATTGGCAAAAAAGAAAACCCATTCTTCCACTTTTAATACCAATGATAATTATTATGATTATCACGTTTTCTGCTCTTATCGTTAACGCTTTCACTTTCTTTGGCAATAATAATATACTATTCTCACTTACAATAATGCTTATTGCATTGATCATTTGGATGGTATATGAAGGGGTCAATAAAATGCTTCAGTTAAAGAATAATTAATTAAGGTATTAATTCAAGTGGCAAAGAATAAAACAAAATTTGAAAAAGCAAAACAAGATTGGAAAGAGAGTTTTAATAATTCAGTTTCTAGAAACTATAATTTCGATACACTTAGTGGAAAAAAATTAGACCCACTTTACTATCCTGAAAATCCCGATGAAGACTATTTAGATCGACTTGGATTTCCTGGACAGTTTCCATATACGCGGGGAGTGCATTCAAATATGTATCGTGGAAAATTATGGACAAAAAGACAGTTTTCAGGTTTTGGCACTGCTCACGAAACGAATAAGCGCTACCATTCATTATTAAGTAAAGGGCAAACTGGCCTCTCTGTGGCTTACGATATGCCAACATTAATGGGTTATGATCCTGATCACCCATGGTCTGAAGGCGAGGTTGGAAAATGCGGTGTTTCTATTGCTTCAATAAATGACATGGAAGATTTATTTGAAGGAATAGATTTAGGGGAAATTTCTGTTTCGCAAACAATCAATGGTCCAGCTATAATATTACTAGCTTTTTATATTGCTACAGCAGAAAAGCAAGGGGTAGACATCAAAAGCCTTAGAGGTACTCTTCAAAATGACATATTAAAGGAGTTTATAGCACAAAAAGAGTGGATTTTCCCACCAGAACCATCAATGAGGTTAGTAACGGATATGATGGCATTTTGTACTAAAAATATGCCAAAATATAATACAATTTCTATTTCAGGTTACCATATAAGAGAGGCGGGTTCAACAGCTGCCCAAGAATTAGCATTTACATTAGCTGATGGCTTTACTTATGTTGAATATGCATTAGAAGCTGGAATAAATATTGATTCTTTTGCCCCAAGGTTATCTTTTTTCTTTAACTCTCACCTAGATTTTTTTGAAGAAATTGCCAAATTTAGAGCAGCCAGAAGGATATGGGCTAAGCGAATGAAAAATCATTACGGAGCAAGAAATCCTCAATCTTGGAAGTTGCGATTTCATGCTCAGACTGCAGGTTGTTCATTGACAGCCCAGCAACCAGAAAATAATATTTCTCGAACGGCGTTTCAGGGACTAGCTGCTGTTTTAGGGGGAACCCAATCTCTTCATACTAATTCCATGGATGAGACCCTAGCGCTGCCATCAGAAAAAGCGGCAGAAATTGCATTAAGAACACAGCAGTTGATTGCATTTGAAACAGGCGTTGCAAATGTTGCGGACCCATTAGGAGGATCTTGGTTTATTGAAAATCTAACAGATCAAATTGAAAAAGAAGCTGAAAAATATTTTAAAGAGATTGATGGTATTGGCGGAGTTATTCCAGCAATTGAAAAAGGATATTTTCAATATGAGATTTCCCGTTCAGCTTCAGCGCATCAGAAAAAAATTGATAATAAAGAGCTTATTCATGTTGGCGTTAATCAATTTGAAAAGTCTAATGAGGAGATTGATATACCAATTTTAGAAATTGGCAAAGAAGCAGAAGGATATCAAAAAGACAAAATAAGAAAATTGAGAGATAATAGAGATAATGACCTTACGCAAAAAGCTCTAGATAAAATTCAAAAAGCATGTAAGAGCGGAGAAAATCTACTGCCACCAATTATTGAAGCTGCAAAAGCGTATGCAACTATGGGCGAGATTGTGATTAAAATAAAAGATGAATTTGGTGAATGGAATGAAACATCAGTGTTTTAAATTCTTTGGTATAAGGATCATTAATAATGAATAATAAAATTTATAGTTTAGTTATTGGTGTCGTTTCCGTTATCCTATTTTGGATAGGATGGGTTTCGCTTAACCCGGCAAATAAGAAAGCCATGGCTCAATTTATTTCTGTTCAAAATTTAATTAATGAAAATGTTTCTAAGCGGACCAAGCTTGGAGGCCTTGTCAAAAATGGCTCTATAGAAATATCCGAGTTAAACCAATTAGAATGCGTTTTTATTTTAAAAGAAGGTGATGCAGAGCTAGCAGTTAATTATAATAAAACTCGTCCTGATTTATTTAAAGATGGCGCTGAGGTGATTGTAACCGGTGAATATCTTAATGGTATTTTTTATGCTGATGAATTACAAACCAAATGCGCATCTCGCTATGAAGGAGACCTTCGAAATGAGTCTAATTATAATCTTGAAGAAATAGATATATGACTCCTATCGCTGGTAGCGTTGCGCTAAATCTAGCTTTTGGTTGTAGTATTTTATCCATAATTACATTATTAATCTATAATCGAACATCGGATCATCGCTTATTTTTAACCGGTCAGCGTCTAGGTCTGGCTGTCTCATTTTTTGTATTCATAGCAACTTTTACTTTAAGCTATCAATTATTAATAAGCAATTTTGATATTGACTATGTAGCGCGCTATACAAGCTTTGAAACCCCAATGATATACAAAGTTTCAGCACTTTGGGCAGGACAATCTGGTTCGTTGCTTTTTTGGCTATTTATTTTATCAATATTCAATACTATTACAATCATTCAAAACCAAACTAGACATCATAGTTTAATGCCTTGGGTAATTATTATTATGTCTGCTACCCAAGCTTTTTTCTTGATACTAACTAATTTTATTACAAATCCATTTGAACCAACCCAGGCTGAATTTGTGGTAGTAAACGGGAATGGATTAAACCCATTATTACAAAATATTACTATGGCTATTCACCCCCCTGTGCTTTATTTAGGCTATGTGGGTTTTACCGTTCCCTTCGCTTTTGCATTTTCAGCTTTAGTTAATAAAGATACAGGTGTTTTATGGGTTCGAAGTATACGTAGATGGACATTAGTTACTTGGCTATTTCTAAGTATAGGTATTATTCTTGGAGGATGGTGGGCATATCAAGAACTTGGCTGGGGTGGATATTGGGCATGGGATCCTGTTGAGAATGCAAGCTTCATGCCTTGGTTGACCGCCACTGCATTTTTGCATTCAATTATTATTCAAGAAAAGAAAGATATGCTCAGAATCTGGAATATGATCTTGATTGTTTTAACCTTCAGTTTGTGTATTTTTGGAACTTTCTTAACTAGATCAGGTGTTATGAGCTCTGTTCATTCTTTCACTGAGTCTTCATTAGGTCCTGTATTTTTATCATTTGTATTTATTATCCTCCTTAGTTCATTTGGATTAATGTATACGAGAATTGATGATTTACGTTCTCCAAGGAAAATTGAATCAGTTACCTCAAGAGAAGGCGGATTTCTATTTAATAATTTAATTTTTGTTGTTATCTGCTTTGCTGTTTTTTGGGGTACGCTTTTTCCAGTGATAACAGAAGCAATTACGGGTGATCAAATTTCTGTAGGACCACCTTTTTTTAATCAAATAAATATACCAATCGGTCTTGCATTATTGGCGCTTACAGGAATAGGACCTCTTTTAGCTTGGAAAGGAACGTCAAATCGCAAGCTAATTCAAAAATTTACATTACCAACCTTGCTTGCCCTACTTAGCGCACTACTATTTATTATAGCAAAAATGACTGGATATGTAGTGATTTCATTTAGTCTGTGCGTTTTTGTAACCGTAGCAATTCTTAGTGAATTTGTAAAAGGGGTACGTATTAGGAAGGGTAAATTCAATGAATCTTCAATAGTTGCTTTATATAAAATGATTAGTAAGAATCGTTCACGATATGGGGGGTATATTGTGCATCTTGGAATTGTATTGATGTTTATAGGTTTTACAGGCCACGCATTTGATAAAGAAAAAGAATTTGGCATAAAAGTTGGTGAAACTGAACAAGTAGCAAATTACAATTTTCAATTGACTAGAATGTATGAACAAGAACGATCAAATCATTATGCATGGATTACTGACTTACGCGTGACAAACCTTAGCGGGGATTTCATAACAAGCCTTAAGCCTGAAAAAAGAGTTTATTTTCATAAGAATCCAGATATAAATAAACGACAACCACATAGTGAGTTAGATATATTTTCAACATTGAATCAAGATATTTATTCAATTTTCTCTTCGGTAAATAATAATAATGACACAGCATTTATTAAAATTATGATAAATCCTCTAGTTAAATGGGTCTGGATAGGTGGATATATATTAGCGTTTGGTACAGTTATAGCTTTATGGCCTAGGAAAGACTGATTAGTGGATTTTATTAAAGATTATTTTTTTACATTGGTTGTTTTTATAGTTCCTATTATTTATTCTATTCAACCGCTTTTGTTGCCAGCCCTTACTATAAGAAAAACTTCTAATAATACAAGCGCGCTAAGCAGAAAAAAAAATATTCTATACCGTCAAATAAAAGAGCTTGAAATGGAATACGATATTGGAAATTTGGATAAGGAAGATTTTCTCATTCGCAGATCAGAATTAAAAGCAGAAGTATCAAACGTTTTATATAAGCTTAAGAAAAAATAAATGCTATCTATCAATCAAGTTTATAAATCCTTTAATAGATATAATGTTTTAAGGGGTATTTCATTTACTCAAAAACAAGGCGAAATTATTGCCCTAATGGGAAATAATGGATCTGGCAAAACAACACTTCTTCGAATAATTGCTAGAATTATGAAATCTGATTCAGGTACTATTTCTTTTCAAGAAAATGATTTATTATCAAATAATAGTTTGCATAGAAAGGATATTCTCTACATCGGCCATGACCCTGGAATGTATTCATATTTAACCGCGAAAGAAAATTTACACTTTTCAATAATGCTTAGAAGGGAAGCCGTTTCAAATATAATGATTGAAGAATCCTTAGAGCGTTATGAATTGTCACATTTTATGAATGAACCAATTGCTGTTTTCTCAAAAGGTATGCTTCAAAAATTGAAACTTGCCCATGCTGAACTTATTAGCTGGAAATTATTATTATTTGATGAGCCATTCACAGGGCTCGATCAAAGTGGAATTGATTTGGTTGACCGGTTATTAAATAAGTGGAAAAATAAAAATAAGTCTGTAATAATGGTTCTTCATAATGAGAAACGAGCAGAAGAATACGCACATAGGAAGCTTTTAATTAATTCTGGAAGGATTGATTTAGGTTGATGCTATTCTTTTTAATTAAAAAGGAGCTGCTTATGGAGCTTCGCTCCAAGCAGATTATTTTATCTATGCTTTTTTTTGGATTAGCAATCATTCTTATTTTTGCGTTCTCATCGAATGTTGCAAAAGTAATATTGTCTAATTATGCACCAGGAATGTTTTGGTTAATGAATTTATTTATTGTTGTTCTAGGTGCTCATAGGTCATTTGCTTATGAAAAAGAATTTGATGCTTTTTCAATATTAATTTCCAGTCCAGTTGATCGAGGTATAATATTCATTGCTAAATGGATTAGTGGTTTTTTATTTATTACTATAACCCAATTGGTTATTTTTATCCCTTTTTTCAAATTATTATTACTTGATATACCCTTAGAAACCTTTCTTTTTATAAGTACGGCTTTGCTTATTAATCTTGCGATTATGGCAGTTGCTAATCTTGTTTCTGGTATTGTTATACGATCAAATTTTAGTGAAATTCTTTTGCCTTTGCTTTTATTTCCTTTGCTTTCGCCCCTAATCATTGCAGCTACTAAAATATCAAAAAGCATTATTAATCTAGAATCCTTTGCTATATGGAATGTTTGGGTTCTAATTGTTGCATCAGTTGTTGTAATATTTGGGCTAGCTGGTTATGCATTATTTGACCATATAGTAGAAGAATAATGGAATTATTTTATAATAATAAAAAAAATCTAATTTTTCTTATCATCGCAATAGTCCTCTTTGTGGTGAATTTAATCAATATCATTTTCTTTACTCCAATGATAGTAGATCAGCATTGGGCTCAAAAAATATTTTATGTTCATGTGCCCTCTGCCTGGGTAGGCTTTGTAGGGTATTTGATAGTTATGATTTCAGGATTTATGTTATTTATAAAAAATGATAATCGATGGGATGATGTTGCTTTGGCATCAGCTGAAATTGGTACTTTTTTTATGGCATTAGTTCTAATTACCGGACCAGTATGGGCCAAGCCTATTTGGGGAACTCCTTGGATATGGGAGCCACGGCTAACCACTACTCTTATTCTTTTTTTATATTATATGGGCTACTTTATGTTCAGATCTTTTGGAGGGAATATAGAGCGAGTGCGACGCCAAGCTGCCGCTTTAGGTATTATTGCATTTATTAATGTTCCAATTATTTTTCTATCGGTTCAATTTTGGGAACCCGAGATTCAATCTCATCCACAAGTAGAAATGGCTAGCCAGCCACCAGAAATCCTATATTCATTTTTATTTTCTTTAACAATATTCTCGATACTCTTTGCTGTAATGTTACAATATAGAGTTCATCTGATACGTACAAAAAATTTATTAAAATCTAATGTATAATTTCTTTTATTATTTTTTATTTGTGTACATTGTAGTTGTAAGTGCGGTTTTTTGTTGGTTTATTTTCCATTTCTATAAAGAAAAAGATTTAACCATACTTCATAAAAAATTTAATTTAAATAAGGATAACCTTTAATTATGTCTAAAAAAATAGTACATATTGTGGGTACTGGCACTATTGGCGAACCATTGATTGGGCTTCTTTGTGATTATAAAGAGCAATTGGGTATTGATCAGGTAACCTTCCATAAGAATTCACCCCTCAAAGATGATCGCTCTAAAGTTATCAGCCTATTAAAGCGTGGTGCGCGTATTGCCGTTAATGAAGATAAAATTGATGGCTTTAAAGATTTGGGCATTGAATCAGATTTAATTAGTGATGAGGCAATTAAAAGAGCCTCTGTAGTTATAGACTGTACACCATCCGGGATTGGAAGAAAAAATAAAGAAAAATATTATTCAAAATTTGCTGAATCGGTAAAAGGTTTTATTGCTCAGGGAAGTGAAGATGGATTTGGTATGAAATACGCAAGAGGAATTAATGATTCCATTATGAAAGAAAATGTTGAAAATAAATTTATCCAAGTTGTTTCATGTAATACGCATAATATTTCATGCATTGCTAATACTATTGCTATACGCGACAATAGTCCTGATAATCTTAAAGAGGGCCGATTTATGTGCATTAGAAGAGCAAATGATACAAGTCAGCCTGGTAATTTTATTGCCGCACCATCAGTAGGCGTTCATGATGATGATAATTTTGGCTCACATCACGCAAAAGACTCGTATGAACTTTTTTCAACACTGGGATATGATTTGAATTTATTTTCATCTGCGATGAAGGTAAATAGCCAGTACATGCATGTTCTATGGTTTTATTTAAAAACAAAAGAATCTATTACATTGAATGAAGTTATGGATCGATTACAGCAAAATGATTTAGTTGCTACTACTTCCAAAAATATGACATCTACTGTATTTTCATTTGGAAGAGATCACGGTCATTATGGGAGAATTTTAAACCAAACTGTTGTTGTTGAGCAGTCGTTGCATGTTAAAAATGATCATGAAGTATATGGCTATTGCTTCACTCCTCAAGATGGAAATTCAATACTAAGCAGTATTTCAGCTACCGAGCATTTTCTTTATCCTCATTCATTTGAAGATAAAGTTCAGTGTTTAAGCGAACTTTTCTTTGAAGAAATTTGAATTTAATTGTTGATAAAATAGTAACTGGCCCTTTTCAGGAGAATTGCTTTATAGTTTGGAATGAGAATCAAAATGAGGCAATATTAATTGACCCTGGGGATGAGCATCAATTAATTATTGATCAAATAGAAGAAAAGAATCTTACACCAATAGCTATTTTAAATACACATGCGCACCTTGATCATATTGGCGCCGTATCTAAATTAAAAGAAACCTACAATATTCCATTCTATATACATAAGGAAGAGAGAGTTATTTTAGATTCTTATGAATCAAGCTGTGAAATGTTTGGCCTTCCTATCAAAGAAAAACCAAAAGTTGATAAATGGCTAGATAGTGAAAAAAAATTGAGGCTTGGAGGTTTCTCTATAATTATAATCAATACACCTGGTCATACACCAGGGGGTATTTGCTATGAAATTGAAAATCATATATTTGTAGGCGATACTTTGTTTTTGGGAAGCGTGGGCAGAACTGATCTTCCCGGAGGAAATTGGGATACATTGCAAAAATCATTAATTCATCTAATCAATATTGTAGATCACGATAAAACCATACATTCAGGACACGGAAATGATACTAAATTAAATCATGAATTAATTTCAAATCCGTTTTTAATTTCTCTTAAGTATAAAGCATAGAATTTTTATGAAAATTATAGATTATTTGAATAATTCAGATAAAACACTCTTCAGCTATGAAATTATTCCTCCCTATCGAGGAGGGTCTATTGATAAGGTATTTGATCTAGTTGAACAGTTAATGCCATTCAATCCGCCATTTATAGACTTAACTAGCAGGTCTGCTGAATCTTATCATCAAGATGATGGTGATGGTAGATTAGTTCAGCGTATTAGAAGAAAACGTCCAGGAACAATAGGAATAAGCGCTGCAATAAAAAATAAATTTAATGTTGAGACTGTACCTCATATACTATGCAATGGCTTTACTAAAGAAGAGACTGAAGATGCATTGATTGAACTTAATTATTTAGGAATAAATAATATCCTAGCTGTTCGTGGTGATAAATTGAGAAAAGCTCCACTTACTAAACGTAATAATCACTATGCTAGCGATTTGGTAAAACAGATAAATGATATGAATTCAGGACTATACCTTGAGCCATTAGTTGACCCTTTTAAAACAGATTTTTGCATTGGAGTTGGTGGATATCCTGAAAAACATTTTGAAGCTATAGATATGAAAACAGATCTTAAGCTGCTAAAGAAAAAAGTTGAAAATGGCGCAGATTACATTGTTACGCAGATGTTTTATGATAATGAGGTGTATTTTAACTTTGTTAAAAGATGTAGAGATGAAGGTATTGATGTACCTATCATTCCTGGAATAAAAATTTTATCGATGGAATCCCATTTAAAGGTATTGCCAAAATTTTTTCATATAGACCTACCATTTGATCTTGTAAATGCCGTTCAAGGTAAGTCAAAAAGCGAAATTAAAAATGCTGGAATTGATTGGACAGTGAATCAGGTAAATGAACTCATTGAAGCTAAAGTTCCATGCGTTCATTTTTATATTATGACATCCGCAAAAGCAGTTACTCAAGTAGTTTCTCAATTTATTTAATTAGAAATATGAATATTGCGATAGAACCTTTCTCAAAAAACCTATTCTCTTTGATTGAGAATAAAAAGAAGCTATTAATGGGGATTTCTGGTGGTATGGATTCTCTTGTATTGCTTGATCTATGTTTAAAAATTCTTCCAAAAAACCGACTATATGCGATCCATGTAAATCATGGCTTATCAAATGAGTCAAAAAACTACGAACAATTTGTTCAGGGAGTATGTTCGGCGAACAAAATACCGTTGATTATTAGATCGGAAAAAAGAACAAAAAAAAATAATGAAAGCGTTGAAATGTGGGCAAGAAGAATCAGATACAGTCATTTTCATCAAGCATTAAATGATATTAATTATGATTACATACTTACAGCGCACCACGCTAATGATAATTGTGAAACTATGTTGATGAATTTAGATAGCGGATGTTCTATTAATGGATTGAAAGGAATACCAGAAAAAAACGGCAAGGTCATTAGGCCTTTAATTAAATATAAAAAAACCGATATTGAAAATTATGCTAATTTAAATAATATTAAATATGTAACCGATATTTCAAATAACGACCTAATGATAAAAAGGAATTATGTTAGAAAAACTATAATTAATAAGCTTGAAATAATTGACAGCGATGTGATTGATAAATTTTCTCTTATATCAAATAAAGCTAAGATATCTGTTATGCGACTTAATTACGTAATTAAGTCATTAGCTAAAAGTATTGAAAAAAATTCACTCGGTCATTTCTTACTTGAGGACGAAAAACTTA